>CAYJMX010000053.1:0-8907 GCA_964371485.1 uncultured Gammaproteobacteria bacterium
AAATCTTCACCCAAAATTTTCTTTAATTCATTTGGAATTTTTTCTCTGAATTGAAAATTTAGAGCTTTAAACTTGCTTCTCGTGTGCGCATTTGTATAATATAAATCTGTCATACGCTCTGTGTTCAGCCTTGCTAAAGAGCCTAGGTCATAGCCCGCCCCCGCGTAAACATTGCCCTTTGGTACTTCAAAAATAACGCCATTAGACTTTGCAACGGCATATTTTTTATTTGCAATGTATGATGTGCAAACTATTTTATCATTTCCTAGCGTAGAAAAAGAGTTTAAATTCGCAAGCTTTGATAGTCTACTTGTTTCCTTGCTTGAAAACGACAATTCTGGGGTGTGAACAAAGGCATAAAAATCCTTTATATCTGAAGCGTTTGCAATTTTAACATCATAGCCTTGAACATTTTGCTTTTGTGCAACATCCATTATGTCTTGAGTATTTGTCTGCGGCAGCACGATTTCATTTTGTTTATACTCGTCAATTTGCCTCTTGATTTGGCCTGTTAATTTTTCAAAATCGACTTCTCTATTTTTTGATGTTGTAAACTCTTTAGTTTTGGCTAAAATCTGCGCTAGTTCAAAGTCATTTCCTTCTTTTAAATTAAAGGCAATATGGCGAATGGCGCCCAATCTGTTTTGAGTTTCATCCATATTTAAAAAGTTCATAATAGCATTTTGTTGTTGAACAGTTTTGTATAACTTTTTTGTTTCATTGTCATTAAGGTTGAATTTCTGAGATATATAATACGCATCAAAAGAGCTGTCATAGTTTTTGTCTATGCTCTTCCCCGTGTTCTCAAGCAATGTCGCAAGTATTAAGACTTTTTTATCGCTATTGTTTAGCTCTTTAAAACTTGAGTCTTTTGCTATTTGTTGCAATTTTTTAACTGTTGTTGCAAAGCTGCCATCGCCTAGCATTTGATTGTAAATTTCTGGCATATCTTTTGCAATTTTGTTTAACATTGTTTCAATCTGTGGGTATGAATCAATGGTTAAAATATTATTTTCATTATACTTTTTGACATAATTTGCAACCTCATCAATGACATCTGAATCAACTCCGTCAACTGATGCCAGATCGTTTGCACTTGGATATCCCTCGACTTTTTCACCAACAATTTTAAAACTAAAAGCATCTTGTACTTTTAGTTGCGTAAGTTCGTCTAACCCCAAAAGTGCCTTTGAAACATCTTTTGAAAAGACTTCAGCGCTGTATGATAGCTGAACTTTTTTAAGATTTGACAAATCTGTCTCACTTAATTTAGTAGTTAAATTAATTAAGTTTTTCTCAAACACGCGTGCTTCATATTCACTGAGCGATTGAGGGCTAAAACCTAGTGAATTTTTTAGTTTACTAATAAGAGCTGAATATTCTTGTGTGCCATTTGGCAATATTGGAACATATTTGTTTGCAACGCTAAATGTATTTTCTGTTAGATCGTATGTGCTTTTTAATAAATTATTCAACAGTTCTCTTTTTTGAGTTGAATTCAATTGGACAATGTCTTTAACATTAATGTATTCAAACATATTATTGATTATGCTCAAATCTGTCGCGCTTGATGTTTTAAAATCGTCCTTAATGGCGGCTTGAATATTTTTAACCTCATCAGCACTTAAACCATAGTTGGCAACGCTTTCATACACTATTTTATTAGGTACAGTTTTATCCTTATAAAGAGTTATCACATCTTTAAATTCGTTATTTTTATATTTGTTTTTATTTGCACATCTAAGCGCTTCTGTAATATGTTCGTTTGGAAAATCGGCGTCCTTATATAAGTTAATATATTTTTCAAATTCATTATTTTTAAATGCGCTTGTATCAGCGTATTTAAGGGCCATATCTATACCTTTTTCTGAAAAATCTGGATCGGCATATAAGTCTTTAGCTTTTTGAACAATGTCATTAAATAGTTCTTCATCGCTTGAATGAGCTATGGCGCTTTTTATAGCTATATAAGGAAAGCCATTGTCTTTTTGCAGGTTAACAACTTTTTCAAATTCGCCATTTGGGTATTTTCTACAATCGGCATATTTAAGAACAGCTTCTATATTTTGATTTTCAAAATCTGGATCTTTATATAGTGCTATAAATTTTTCAAACTCATTGTGTTTGTACTTGCTTGTGTTTAAATATTTTAAAATCCTGTTTATATCTTTATCTAAAATCTCCGGATCTTCTCGTAACATTTTTTCTTTTAAAATAAGCTCTTTTAATTCATCCTTACTATCTTCTGGTTGATTTTCTGTGCCAATAAGACTCCTTAAGCCATCAAGTGTTTTTTTTACAAAAGATGTTTCTTCTTTTGCACTTTTTTCCTCTTGGCCTTTAGTGCCAGTGAAGGAAACCTTATCTTCGATTTTTGAATTCAAAAGCGCACGGTAATTAAAGCCAAAAGCGTTTCCCTTTGGTACTATAAGCCCATCTGAGGAGCTTTTATTGTTAAAATTGATATTATTACTTTCCACTTTAACTTCCGAATTTTATAACCTTAAAAATACTATCGACACAGCTTCACCATAGCTTTAGGATATGTGAAGAATCTTGAAGATAATTTTCTTGCACCTCATATTTTGATGTTTAATACAAAATGCCCAATTTAATGTTTGGTGTTAAAATAATCTTATGAGTATCTATGAAGTACTATTTTTAGCTTTCGCACTTGCAATTGATGCCACACTTGTGTGTTTTTCTTTTGGATTAAATAGAGTGTGCAATGTAAGAAAAGAAGGCGTAGCGCTTGCTTTTGGAGTGAGCTTTTTTCAGTTTCTACTTCCGTTTTTTGGATATTACTTTGCTAACATAATTTATAAATATATTGAATCGTATGCAAATATAATCGCTGGGACAATTTTTATAATTCTTGGCTTAAAATTCTTAAAAGATTCTTTTTCGATTAATGAGAACGAAAAATGCGAACAAAAGCCACTTAGCTTTTTGAGCTGGCTAATAATATCGGTATCAGTCAGTATCGACGCGCTTTTTGCAGGTTGCTCTATGTATTTTCTAAATCAAAATGTGCAATTGCTAGCTATATCAACAGGTGTAATCACTTTTTCATTGTCAATTTTAGCACTATATGTTGCAAGAAAAGTAAGAAACCTGTCTTTAAAATTCTTTGAAATACTGGGTGCTATAATACTTATAGGTATTGGCATTAAGACTATTTTAAATTGAACTATTTAACCCAATATTTATCAAGCCATTTTGTAGGTTTGATAAATCTGAAGCCAAATTTGCCAAAGTATCCTTTATACGCTTCTTCTGGTGTTGGTTTCCCGTGGAAAATTAAAATCTTAGCTTCCTCAGGATCCCTTGGAACCTTAAACCAGCAAAGCGGGAATTTGTGCAGGCATTGACGTTTAAAGCTTACTACCCAATTTTTTGGCCAATATTTTAACAAACCTTTTTTATCCATTTCATATGATAAAAACATTTGCTCATTTTTATATCTTTTTCTTATATCTTTTCCTTCTTGATAGAAGTGTTCAATAATTTCAGGGTGTTTACCTATTTCAAATCTAAATACTGATGAATTTCCGACTACATCGTGTGGATAATCATAGTCTTTTGAAATAAGGAAACTTCCTTCAACTTCAAAAAATGGATTTAATGAATCGCGAATAATGATATCAAGGTCTAAAAATAACGCTGTACCAGTTAAGTCAGATAGTGGGTTTGCAAGTAACCCAAGCTTTTTCCACATTCTATCTGCTATACCTTCATCGTCTAATTCTGGTAGTGGGCGAATTTCTATGCCCTCTATAATGCCCTCTGGCTTGTCAGTGAAACATACAAATCTGTGTTCAAGAGTTAAGTTCTTTTGAACCATTTTGTACAGTTTATTTACATACTCTGGGCCAAATTTGTCGCCCCATTTAATACAAATGACATTTTTATCCATTGGGAATTCCTTTTTCAAAATCTTCTAAATTTATATTACCATAACAAACAAAAAAGACGAAGTTGTGATTTCAACCTCGTCTTTATTTTTAATTGTAAATTACTTTAAAAAGTTGTTAACAGCGTTTATTGTTTTAAACGATTTGTCCCAACCGCTCTCACCTACTTTTTTGTAGTCTTCCATTTTCTTAAGTCTTTTTTCTTTTAATTTTTCTTGATCTTTGTTAAATTTTGCCAATTCTTTTTCATCATTTTTTCTTTCTTCAATAATTGGATTAGCATATTCTAAGAATTTAGCGTATGAAGTGTTATTGTAGTATAAACCAAGTTTTGAAGCATAAGCGTATGAAAGGTAATTGTAAGCTGACATTGTTCTTTTGTCGCCCGCTGGGTGAGTAGATAGAATATCAACAGTAGTTCCACCAGCATTTAGGTTATTAAGTAGTGAGATCATACCTTTTGGGTTGTATCCAGATTTAACCATTAAATCAATCCCTGTAGCATCCGCCTCATACTCATCTGTTCTAGACATTTTTAACATACTAACATTTGATACAGTATCAGCTAAAAGCCTTTGACCACTTGTCATTCTCGTGTTAGCAATAGCAGTAGATGCTATTGTGCCTATTGTGTTCTTTTTTGTTACGTGGTTGTTAATGATGTGTCCAATTTCATGTGCTATTACAGCAGCTAGCTCATGGTCATTTGTCACAAATTTCAAAAGTCCAGTATAAACCCAAACTTCGCCTTCGACGTTTGCAAAAGCGTTTACATCATCTGATTCCATAAGTACAAATTTGATTTTATCTGGTAATTTTGCGCTTACAAGAAGTTTTTTACCAATGGCGTTCACTCTGTTGTAGTCTGTACCACCAGTAATTATTGTTACTGTTTCTGCTTGCGCTACATTTTGAATCATAAAAAATAGTGATACAAATAGTGCAAAAGCGATTGTTAATATTTTTTTCATATTTCCCCCTTATACTAGTAATCTTGCTCCACAGAGCATGTCTGTAGAACAAGATTATATCAAAAATAAATTCTATTTAAAAACTTTTTATTTTCTGTCTTCAACTAAAATTAAGTGCCAGCCAAATTGCGTTTGTACAGGCTCTGTAACTTTTCCCTCTGGAGTTGAGAATGCCGCTTCTTCAAATTCTCTTACCATCATGCCACGACCAAAATATCCAAGGTCCCCACCTTGAGCGCCAGATGGGCAAGAAGAATGTTCTGCAGCTAGTTTTTTAAAATCTTCTGGTGTGCTGATTTCTTTTTTTAGCTCAAGCGCCTTATCTTCTGTTCTTACTAAAATATGACTCGCTTTTACTTGTCTTGCGATTGGTAATTGTTCTTCTGACATTGTTATAATTCCTTCCTTTTTTGCCTTTGCTTTTGCTGCACACTTAGAGCAAGCAATAGCCCCACTTGCACCTATGCTTAGCATAATCATTGCTATAATAATTTTTTTCATAGTTAAATACCTCATAACTTATTAATGAGATTATAGCACAGACTTTTCGAGTTTTCTTTTAAAAATATTCTACTCTTGGCTTTCTTCTATGATTTCTATAATTTTATCAACCCTTTGTGTGTGCGGGTTTTTATATAGGAATTCAAGTGTGTCTTCTTTGCTTAATTCTTCACTTGTAACTATCTTTAAAGCCAGTTCGTAGAATTCATTTGTCATTTGGAAATCTTTTGGGAAGACAAATTTTGATGTTTTTTCTGGTGTAAATTCAGCGCACAGGCTGAACACTTCATAAGCCATCCTGCTGTTTTGATCAATTGCAGTCGCTACATTTTCAGGATTATCAAATCTAGTAAGTCCTTCAATTGCCTTTGCTTGAGTCTGCTTATCTAGTTTTTTTACAAAGTTTAAATAGTCATTCGCCGATACAGACATTCCATTTTTAATGGCAGCGTCAAAAGCATTTTCACCTTGATTGTTTTGAATTTGTACAAATTCATTTTGAACTGCTAGATCTTGGGTTGCAACAAATTTCAAGAACTCGTCAGCCGAGTTGCTTCTTCCATCTTTAAACATGCTCATAAGTTGCGAGTCATTGTTATTATTCTTAGCTAAAGTAAATGTTTCTTGTGTGTTTATTTCTTGCTGCTTTACAAAATCTAGAAACTCTTCTGTTAAATCTTTAGAATAGCTTCTTGCTACTTCAACAAGTTGTGTTTCGCCGTTTTTATTAGTCATTAACGTGAATTCTTTTTGTGTTGTTGGATCTAATTTTGAAACATATTTTAAAAACTCGTTTGAAAATTCTCCATCTCTATCCATCGCCGCGCTTACGTATTGAGAAGAGCCTTCATTGTTTTTTAATAATGCAAATTTATTCTTTGTTTCGTCATTTTGCAATTCAACAAAATCAAGGAATCTCTTCATTGCTTCTGGCTCATATGTGCTTATAAGAGATATGTATTGAGAATTTCCACGGTTGTTTTGTAGTAGTGCAAATTTCCCTTGGGTATCAGCATCAAATGTTTTTATAAAATTTAAATAGTCGGTTGCATCATCTGTTTTAAGGGTTCTTGATGTGCTAACGTATTGACTTCCTCCAGCTCTGTTTTGCTGTAGGGCGAATTTTTTCTGAATCTCAATGTCCTGTGTTTTTACAAAATCAATAAATTCCATCTTTGATTTTGCATCCCCAACATATGAAGTGTTCGCATATTGGCTGTCACCATAATATCCATCTGTTAAGAAAATAAACTTTTCTTGAGTGGTTTTATCTAAAGATTTAACAATGTCTAAAAACTTAGTGGCGCTTTTAGGGTTTCTTGAAAGCTTGGCTATTGTATAGTTGCTATAACCGCTATTTGAAGTTTGAAGAACAAACTCTTTTTGTGTTTCCACATCTTGTTTTTTCACAAGTTCAAGAAACGCATCTGCAAATTTTAACTTGTTGTTTCTTAGGGCAACAGAATAAAGAGATACATTCTTGTTTGGAGGATTATCGTGTTTTGATAACAATACCGCTTTTTGAATATCGGGGTCTTGTTTTGCTAGTTCTAAAATTCTTTTATCAGTGTCAGGGGCGATGCCTGGGTCTCTTGTTGAGATAGATTTATAAGTCTCCTCTGTTAATCTTTTTGTTTTTTCCTCTTTTGTTTCTTGTTTTGCCTGCGGATCATCAAGCCTGTCTAGTTTTTCCAGTAGTTCTAAATTTAATTTTGCCATTCCAAAAGAAAGCGGGATTTGACTGTAGTTTTGTTGTATCGCTGGCTTTTGCGTTGTTTGAACTTTTGGCTGTTTTTGTGTTTTTAAATTGTAATTCTGTGATGGGGAGAATGTAATTTTCATTTGTTTGTCCTTATAATACTTCCTGTTATTTGAAAAAACTCCTGAAGATTATTTTTTGTTACAATTTGATGTATGAAAATAAAAGTTAAAATTCATACATTTATTCTTGTTATATTATTCATTGTGGCGGTCTTGTTGTGCATTTTTAACAACTTAGAAAAATTGCTTAAATATTTACTCGCCCTATGTGATGAAAAAGAACTTATAAGTATTTCACGCAGTTATAAAAAGGTATAAGATTTCATTTGCGAGGGTACGGTATCGTGTTTGAAAAAGGTTCCTCACCTTTTTCTGCACTCACATTATCATTTAGCACTTTAAATGAGAACGATTAGCAAATAGAATGAGAGCAAAAATTGTATTTTTGGCAATTTTAATTCTTCACATTTTTTAGACAAGTATGCGAATAATAAAGCAAAAACCAATTTTCATTAAACAACAATTTACAGAAGCAAAAACATACAAAGAAGCAGTTGAATTTGCAAAAAACGAATTTGGCGTCAATCTGCTTCTAGAAAATGATTTGCGAAATGCAAATCGCATAAATGAAGCGCTAATTGATTTGCAAAATCGATTAGGCGTCAAAATTCCAGCACCAAAGAATATTATGTATAATTCGTCTGAATTTATAGGTAAAGACAGGACTACACCAGCGATTTACACTCCTGGGAAGATTAATTTAAATAAGGATTTCATGAAATGGCATAGCGATAAACAATTGGCCGAAATAGTTAATCATGAAATGTGTCATTTTTTTCATTTAAGATTTTTTCCAAATATAAAAAAAATATTTGGCAAAATTGGAGTGTTCCCTCAAATTATTTTTAAAAAAAGTGAAACAAAACAAAAACTAGCTGGTGAAATTTCTGACTATGCAAAAACCGACATAGGTGAGTACGTAGCAGATTTATTTATGCATGGAATGGATGGAAAAAAACTAAGTAAGGAGCAACTTGCCTTATATAAAAAATATGGCGGGCCTTATTGTGATTATTTTGTATCTAATAATAAATAGGTTGTGCCAATATTGTGCCCCCTGAGAAGACATATTTTTAAGCTTTTTTCTTTATTAAGCGCTACGGTGTCGTGTTTGAAAAAGGTTCCTCACCTTTTTCTGCACACTCACATACCTGAGGCTAATTTTCTCTCACCAAGCCAAGTCTGGCTATGGTTCGAGTGCAATTAGTATGGAGACGAGGGGAGTGTCTTGCTCGTTCGCGTTAAACGGCGTTACGTCATTTGCTCGTCGCAAATGCCTTCAGCCTCTGCTCACTCGCGCTTACTGCATCCGTCAAACTACGCAACGCTTTGCTTTTGCTTGTTTGTCGTAGTCCGTCTTACCCTTTGATAGGCTTCGCCTATAGGGCTCCGACTTCCCTTTGTTTCGTTTAATACTAAAGTAAAAAATGGAGACGAGGGGAGTCGAACCCCTGTCCAAAATGATAACGAGTATGAATCTACAAGCTTAGTTCTTTTTAAATCTCACCTTTAATTAGGAAAAAGAAGCATAACCAAGAAAAAAGGCCAAGCCTATTTTAAACGGATAGACAACCTTATATGGCTAAAGCTTGATACACACCGCCACAGACAAATGTGTACTGTACTTGCATAATTGACCCCATGGTACGGCAAGTTGGCACCAGTGGAGTGGCTAACTTAATTTAATTAAGCTGCAATTG
>CAYJMX010000054.1:0-6086 GCA_964371485.1 uncultured Gammaproteobacteria bacterium
TTGGTCGTGGCCTGTCTTTCTTAGATTTAATTCAAGAAGGAAACCTTGGCCTTATGAAGGCTGCTGAAAAATTTGACTATTCAAAAGGATATAAATTTTCCACATATGCAACTTGGTGGATTCAACAATCTATCACTCGTGGCATAGCTGATAAATCTAGAATGATCAGGCTTCCTGTTCATATGATTGAAACTTTAGGCAAAATAAAACGTGCCACAATTGAATTATCAACAGAATTAAATCGCGCCCCTACAAAAGAAGAGGTCGCACACAAAATTGGCATGACTCCTTCAAAATTATCAATCCTTATGAAAAGCGCGCAAAGCACAATAAGTATTGAAGCGCCTGCTAATCAAAAAGACGAGTCTACAAAAATTGCAGATTTTATTATAGATGAAACGAATTTAACACCTGACACTAAGGTTACTTATGAAAGCTTATTGTCTGATGTTCATAAAATGCTTGATCAGTTAAATCAAAAAGAAAAAGATGTTTTAATCATGAGATTTGGCTTAAATGATGATGGCGTTAAAAAAACTTTGGATGAAATCGGGACGCGCTATGGCGTATCTCGTGAGAGAATTCGTCAAATTGAAACAAGAGCGCTATCTAAGCTTAAAAAAATGTGTCGTAATCAGGGTGCTCATTTTAGTTTAAAAAATTATATCGCTAATTAATCTTTTCAATCAAACAAACACATTGCGTGGCGATTGCTTCATTTTGTCCAACAGAATCAAGCCCCTCATTTGTCTTAGCTTTAATTGAAATGTCTTCTTTTTTAATATTTAAAATTGAAGCCAAATTTTCTCTCATATTATTAATATAAGGCGCCATTTTAGGAGCTTGTGCGATTATATTACAATCTAGGTTTATAATTTTATAATTCTCATTTTTTAATATCTCAACAACTTCTTTAAGTAAAATTGTGCTATCAATATTTTTATATTTTTCATCATTATCAGGAAACAATGTGCCAATGTCACCTTTTGCTAAAGCACCTAGAATTGAATCAATAATAGCGTGGATTAAAACATCGCCATCAGAATGTGCTATAAATCCTTTTGAATAAGGAATTTTAACAGAGCCTATAACTAAATTCTTACCTTCTATAAGTTTATGAATGTCATAACCTATTCCAA
The DNA here is from genome assembly GCA_964371485.1 of uncultured Gammaproteobacteria bacterium. GTDB lineage: Bacteria > Cyanobacteriota > Vampirovibrionia > Gastranaerophilales > Gastranaerophilaceae > CAYJMX01. Next base: position 1,140 of record CAYJMX010000054.1, read on the forward strand.
TTCTCATAATAAATACCTGTTTAAAATTTCAACCAAGCCATCATCATCAACATGGGCACACACTTCAAAGGCGCATTTTTTCATATCTTTTGTGGCATTTCCCATTGCAATAGAATGATCAACAACTTCAAGCATATCAATATCATTGTCATTATCGCCAGAGGCTAAAATTTCATCTTTTTTAATGTCAAAGTGCTCCATTAAAAACCTCAGCGCACAGCCCTTGCTTGCGTTTTTATCTGTTATTTCAAGATATTTTTGATGAGAGCGCACAACAGTCAGTTCATTTTTATATTTTTCTCTTAAATCATTTTGAATAGAATATAATAAGTCTTCATCTTCAATTATAGCAAGGAGTTTAGATATATTTTTTAATTCAACATCATCAAATGATTTAACAACTTCATATTCAACAAATCTGCCGTGTGTGTATTCTTTCATAAGTCTTTTGTCATCATTTTCAACAAGTAAAATGTCGTTGTTATAAAGGTTTGTGTGGATTTTTTTATCTCTTAAATATTGAATAATTTCTCTTGCGATTTCATTTTTAACACTTGATTGCCAAAGAACTTTATCGTTTTGTTTAACCATAGCGCCTTGATAGCAAACAATAGGTGTATCAAGCCCAAGCATATCAGCAATCGGCTTAATCCCATCATACATTCTGCCAGAGGCTAGAACTATCTTCACGCCACTTTCTTTGACTTTTTGAATTGTGTTTTGCATAAGTTCACTAATTTCATTTTTAGTGTTCACAATTGTGCCATCAATGTCTGTTATCCAAAGTTTTATTTTTTTCATAAAATTTGCCTCATAAACTTTTTTTATTATACAATAAAATCATTAAGTAGAAATTAGGAATATCTGAAAATGAACAAAATTGAAAGACAACATCCAGTTGAACAAGATGCGATTAAAAGAAGAAGTAATTTTGAATCTGTAGAAGATAATTTAACAGATGAACAAGCAGTTCTTGAGGCTTCTCGTTGTTTAAATTGTAAAAATCCATTATGCAAAAAGGGTTGTCCTGTGTCTGTTGATATTCCATCTTTTATAATGAAAGTTAAAGATAATGATGTAAAAGCAGCGGGCGACATCATTAGAGAACAAAACATGCTTCCTTCTGTATGCGGTCGTGTTTGCCCTCAAGAAAGACAGTGCGAAAGCAAATGTGTTTTAGGAATTAAAGGTCAAAGTGTTGCAATTGGTGCTTTAGAGCGTTATGTTGGCGATAATACTTCAGCTCAAAAACACGCTATTAAAGAAAATGGCAAAAAAGTTGCAATTGTGGGATCTGGTTGTGCTGGAATGAGTGCAGCGGCTGATTTAAGAAACGCTGGTTTTGAGGTATCAGTTTATGAAGCATTACACGAACTAGGCGGCGTTCTTCGCTATGGTATTCCTCCATTTAGACTTCCAAGAACAATTCTAGATAGAGAAATTGATGCGCTAAAAGAAAATGGTGTGAAATTCTTTAAAAACGTTATTGTTGGAAAATCTATTACACTAAATCAACTTAAAGAAGAAGGCTATGATGCTATATTTATCTGCTCAGGAGCAGGACTTCCAAAAATGTTGGGGGTATGTGGTGAAAACTTAAATGGAGTGTATAGTGCCAATGAGTTCTTAACTAGGGTGAATTTGATGCACGCTCATAGTGCTGACACTCCGACCCCTCTTAAAGTTGGTAAAATTGCAGCCATAATTGGTGGTGGTAACGTTGCAATGGACGCTGCTAGAACAGCTGTTCGTGTGGGTTATGAAAAAGTTTATATTGTATATAGAAGAACTGAAGAAGAGCTTCCTGCTCGTCGCGAGGAAATTCGCCACGCTAAAGAAGAAGGCGTAATCTTCAAATTGCTTCATTCTCCTGTTGAAATAATTGGTGAAGAAGGATTTACAAAAGCTATTAAATTAGAAATTATGGAACTTGGTGAACCAGATGAATCTGGCCGTCGTCGTCCAGTTGCTACTGGTAAATTTGACACTATGGAAGTTGATTCAGTTATAGTATCTCTTGGTACTGGTCCAAATCCAATTATTCAAAAAAGCGCGCAGGATGAAGAAATCGACATTGAAACAGACAGACGTGGCTATATCATAATTAATGATAAAGGCGAAACTTCAATTTCTGATATTTACGCAGGTGGTGATATTGCTCCACTTGGTGAGTCTACTGCAATTAACGCTATGGGCGCTGGAAAACGTGCTGCAGCTTCAATAATTGAAAAATTATCTTAATTTTAATTAAACAATTTAAACTCAATTGATAGCTTCTTGTAATCAAGAAGCCAATTGTGTTTATTGAGCTTATTTTCATCAATTTTTTTATATTGCCAATGTTTTATAAGTTTAATTTCTTGTAATTTATCCATAGAGTCTTCAATAAGTTCTCGAAGGGCAAGGGGCTTAATTTTATCTCTTTTGTTTAAAATATAATCTACAATATTTTTTAATCTAAAATCAAATTTCCCTTTGTGAATTTTTGAACAAATGTATGTGCCTAGATATTTAGAATATTTATTAAATCTTGGGCTTAATTTTAAAATAGAATTTGGTATAAAAAAGCCATCTTGAATTTTATTTTCTAAAACGCAAATTCCCCACTCATACCTTTTTAGCGTCTTTAATTTAATTAAATTTAATTTTTCAAGCGCTAAAACGGCCTTTTTCACTCTTTTCCTATCTATATCACGATAGTTAATGCATTCTTTTTTATTGCCTCTTAAAAATAAAATGTCATTGGCGCTGATTTTTACAATAGAAATTTTATTTTTCCTATTTTGATAGATGTTATATAAAATTGTAAGAACATCATCTATAAAATATTTTTCCTCTTCATTAATTTGCATTGCATTAAAAGGGTTTATATATTTTGTGTTTTTATCTATTAAAGGAGATATAAAATAATCATTTTGCTCTATGGTGGGAGATTCAATGGGCACAAGTGTTTTAATAAGGCTCCAAACCAACTCATCTAAAAAGCTAGGATAGAGCCCTATAAAACGAGAGTTTTTTATAGAATTAAAGGTTAAAATAAAGTTCTCAAAAGATTTTAATTTAAATGCTACATATAATTTCTTTGACCTTTCATCATATTTTATACCTACATAAATCTGTTCGCTAATTAATTTATCCAGTAATTTAAAATTAAAATCTATAATTCCTTTAAACTGTTCTTGCCTCACCCCCTTTAAATTAGAGTAGTCATAAGTATATTTTTTGTATGCTAAATTATGATTACTTATAGATTGGATGAAATCTAAATAAGCATTAAAAATAGCGCTATAAAATAGCTTGTTGGGGAATATCTTTTTCATAAAATTATTTTAAGCTATTGGATTAAAAAAAACACTTACCTAAATTACTCAATTTTTATCACCTAAATTACTCAATTTTATGGCTCCTTGTCTTAGAATTTTTATGTCATTTTCTGTACATAAAACAACAGTTGAAGCCTCATTTGAAGGTGTTTCATTATAGCTTGGTTTAATTATTGTAGCTAAATGAGAAAAGTCTTTTCTAGCATGGTCATAGTCTTTTGCGGGTTCTTCATTTGATATATTAAGTGAAGTTGTTGCAAGCACACCTTGTGGAAGATTTTTTGTTATTTCAAAAAAGTTTTTAGAATTTGGAATTCTTATCCCTACTGTGTCAAATCCTGCTTGAATGGCAGTTGGACAGTGTTTTGAACTTTTAAAAATTAAAGTAATAGCACCAGGGAAATGCTTTTGCATTATTGATTTTGCTAAATCAGACACGCCCCAAATATATTTTTCTAAATATTTAAAATCGTGACTCATTAAAATAAGCGGTTTTGATCTGTCCCTGTTTTTAATTTCATATATTTTATCAACAGCTTCAATGTCTTCTGGGATACAGCCTAAGCCCCAAACAGTGTCAGTTTGAAAGCCTATTACTTCACCTTTTTTGATTAATTCTTTTTCCATCTGTTTAAAATTCTTTCTTTGAGTTCTGTTAAATATTCCACTTTTAAAATAAGCGAACCGATGATGAATATAATTCCCGTTATGCCTATGATTAATACAATCTTAGCCGTTTTTAAATATAAATTAGCTTCAACAAATTTATCCCAAATAATTGAACAATAGTTTCCTATTATATAGGTTATAATCCCTATTACTACTACTTTTAAAGAGTTCACAATTAGGTTTTTAAAGTTCATTTTGATTTTTTTCTTTAACAATAAAGTTAAACAAGTTGCATTAAAAAGCGTTATTAAACTTGTCGACATAGCGATACCGTTTATTCCAAAAGGTTTTACTAAAATTAAATTCAATATCACTTTAAGTGCTATACAGCCGATTGCAATAAAAAATGGTGTTTTAGAATCGTTAAATGAGTAATAAAGCCTTGTAGCAGAATCTCTTATCACATATGGAATAATTGAAATTGATATAAAGAATAATATCTCTGATACCATTAAAGTGGCTTCATGCGTGAATGCGCCACGCTCAAGAGCTACTGATATCGCATCTGTTCTTATGATAAAAATTAATACCATTAAATATGTGCCAATTAATATTAAAGAACCCAATCCTTTTATGAAATAATTTTCAACACCTTTAAAATCTTTTTGCCCAATTAGTCTTGAAAAAATTGGGAAAAGTGGAACTAAGACCGCTGATAATACAAGCCCTACTGGGAATTGGAAAATTTTATTCGCAAAATTAAAAGATGTCCAAGCACCCTCTTTTAATGAAGATGAGAAGAACATATCAACATAAATTCCTAGTTGACCAATTGTTGAGCTTAAAAAAGCTGGGAATAATAATTCTAGTAATTCATTAAAGTTTTTGTTTTTAAAAAAGTCAAAACTAGATGAAAAAGAATATCCAATTTGCCTTACAACAGGAACTTGTACAAGAAACTGCCCAAAGCAACCAATTGTTGTGCCTAATGCTAGATAAAAACCCGTATTATCCC
>CAYJMX010000054.1:6141-8568 GCA_964371485.1 uncultured Gammaproteobacteria bacterium
ATAAACAATGTAGCGATAATCCCTATTGATACAAAAGATGGCGAAATGTTTGGAAGTAAGAATCTTTTATAAGTTACTAAAATTCCATAAAATAAGCCCATAATTGAACCTATAAGAACAATAGGCGACATAACTTTAAGGTGCAGTGCGCTTAATTCTAAAAGTTCTTTAGAGCCATTTTTTACAATAACGCTCATAATTTCATAAGGGAAAAAGAAACATAAAAGCGCAAGGAGTGTGAAAATTATTAACGTAAAGGTTTCAAAAGTGTTAAATAATTTTTTCACCTCAGCTTTTGGTTTAGAGTTAAAGTCATCAATTATTTTTGAAAAAACCGCAACAACGGCACTGTGGAAAGGGCCACCTACTCCGCCTAAAATAATAAGCACAAGCGCTGGAATTTGGTATGCAAAAAAGTAAGCATCAGATACAACCCCTGCGCCATAATACTTTGCAACAACAATGTCCCTTAAAAAACCAACAACCTTAGACAAAAATATAAAAATGGCAATTAAGCTTGCCGATTTTACTACAGACTGTGCTTTTTCTTGAATACTATCGCTTGTCATCTTTTTCCTCTTCTTTAATTTCAATTTGATAAATTAAAGTTTTGTCTTTATCTTTTTCACTTAAAGAGCTAAATACAATCGTGTTTTTTCCTTCTTTTAGATATTTTGAAATATCCATTTCAAGGGTGTTTGCACTATATTTTTTAATGTCTGGATTAAAAATAGTATCGTTTATTTTAAAACTTAAATCAGAAATTTTATTTTTATTTGTAAGAACTAAATTATAAATGCTTTTATCATCTTTTGAATAATAAAAATCTGTTTTATACTCTAGCCCATAAGGGTTATACTCAACCTGTTTTTGCATTGTCCCAAGGGTGATACCTGTATAATAATGTCTTAAAATATTTCTAAAATTTTTCCCAATTTCAGCCATAAATGAAGCGCCATATTGGCTCATTCCAACGCCGTGGCCATATCCTGCTCCTATAAATACAATTTTATTATATCCGCTTTCAACACTTTTAATAACAGGCACCGTTTTTTTGTCTTCAGCAGGCGCTATGTCAAACAATACATCTTGTTGATTGGTTTCAATTTTTTCAATTTCTTTTACAATTTCACTTTTGTCTGCTTCTTCTTTTGTTTCTTGTTCAATTTGAACTTCAACCCCTTGCGCTACATCTGTTTTTAAAGGTTCTTGAGGTTTTTCTTCTTTTTTAGGTTTGTCTTGATTTTTTATAATATCAATAGCGTTTTCTTTGTCTTTTTTATTATTTTCAAAAGGATATGTGTTAACAGAATTTGTGAATTTTTCAATGAAAAAATTGCCAGAAGCTAGCATTCTATTGTCTTTTTTAAGAACTCTTCTTATTGTTAATTCTTTTTTAACTTTATATTTTCCATTAGCAAATATAATCTCTATTTCAAGAGCCTTGCCTGATTTTCCGCGTTTTGTAACTCTAATATTTTTTAAATCTTTAAGGCGATATTGCCCATAGAACTTGGGTTCAACATTTACAGTTTTAGATTGCTCAACTAAAGTCTTATTTAAAACATTTTCTAATTCCGTTTTATCAAACACCACTTTCCAGCGGTATCTGTGAGATTTTAAATCATAAGAAGGCTGTATGTTTGAATAGTATTCTTTTATTTCTTCTTCATTTGTTAAAAATGCTTGTTCTTTATAATCGCTCACGGCTTTTAAATACGGTTTATCGGCGAAATTTGAATTGTCATAAGCATATACATTTTTCCAATCTTCAGTTATGCCACCTGATGTTGAGTGGTAAAGTGCCACAATTGGAAGAAAGTCGTATAGGGCATATATCCCTTGAGTAGTTTCAACTGCTTTATCTGAAATTTCTGTTTGAGAATTTTTCCCATAATATACCTGACAAGATGTTGAATCGCAAATATCAAAGTTGTGATAAGCACTCTGTGGGCGATTTGCATAGTTTCTAGCAGCGACCGCTTGTGCTCTTAGTGCTTCATAGCCAAATCTTATTGGCATTTCATTTGGCACAACGCCTTTTACATAGGTTTGCATATCAAGAACATTTACTATGTTGAATTTATTTTCTAAAACTTGTACAAGTTCAATTAAGCCCCAATAATAAGCCGGATCGCCCTTGCGGTTAAGATTTCTAATTCCTATAATATTATTTTTAGGAGTAATAACAATTGGGCCTTTTGCGTTGTTTAAATTTCCATTTGATGTTCTAACTGAAAATTTATAATTATATATAGATACTTCTATTATTCTATTAGGGTCTAATTCAATTGTGTTGTTTGTGTCCATATCTGTTATAACAACATCATCATTAGATATAAAACTAGCGTTTGTATGTTTATAATCTGAAAAACCTTGATTTGAAATGCCTACTTTTATAACTTCTTTTTCTTTTTGGAGTTCTTT
>CAYJMX010000055.1:0-8501 GCA_964371485.1 uncultured Gammaproteobacteria bacterium
GAAATATTTTGAAAATTAAACAACTAATTACCTTGACATTAGATTTTATCTTTAATAGGATTAATTATGTTGAAAGACAATACGGCGGCATGGCCAAGTGGTAAGGCAGGAGCCTGCAAAGCTTTTACCCCCAGTTCGAATCTGGGTGCCGCCTTTTATTTTTTAAAATTCAACAAATATTAATGGCCTTCAATTAATGCTAAATCATTTTCAATAATTGAAACAGGATAAGCCGCATGGTGAATTTTTGGAATTAAATAATCAGCACTATATTCAACAAGTTCACTCTTATCATCATCTGTGTCATTGCAGATAAAAGTAATTTTGCCATTTGCATCTTTTTTATAATCAACAATTGTTATCTCATGCCCGTTAATAATTTTATTTGGAGCATTATCTGGAGTGTTTTGATAATTTAAACTTTTTGTAACTCCACCAGTTTCATTTGTTAAAACGTATCCAACAATGACATCTTCACCGATGTTTATGGTGTCTAAAATATGTTTTTGAATTACTGAAAAATCACAATTATATCCAGCCAAGTTTTGATTTTCATCAACTATTTGATACTGAATTGAATGTTTTTCATTATTTTCAACTATAGATTCTATAAAAGTTTTTTCTGTTTCGACAAGCCCCTGTGGGTTTGAAGAAAACTTTCCAGCCCTCATATCAGTAAGGGAATTATAGCTATTTTGTGATCCAACTTGCATCAATGTAGATTGCATTAAAACATCAATTATAGTGCGCTCGCCTTTATCCCAATGCGCATCTTGAATTTGCCCTCTAACATAAGCGTTAGAATCAGGTTTTAAGGACAATGTCACCTTGTCAAAATTGAAGTCTTTTTGTTTTGCTTCAAATATATTTATAAAAGATATAGCGTCCAATTTATTACTAGATAACGCTTTTAAATCAACACTTTGCTCTACTTCTTGCTTAGGAGATGTAAGCGAACTTACCCAACGAGAAAACTCAGCAGGATGCTTGTTTGCAAGGTGAAATTCAATGCTCGCCGCTACACATGTGCCAGAAGTCTGTACATCAAGCAAACTTGGATTAAGACTCTTATCAGCATTTGTATACGGAGAATTAAGGATATCTTGCTTTATGCCCTCTGGAATATCGCCAAAATTTTGTGTAATTACAGTAGGGTTGTGTATAGCATCAATTGTTTGAGCAAGAATTTCCACATTGTTAAAACCAGCTGTTCTAGGTGTGTTAAGGATATTGTGCAGGTTCTCTAAAGTAGAAGATTTATCATTAGAGGAGCTATTTAAAAGCTTTCCACTTTTTAATAAATCATCTAATTTTTTATTCATTAATACGCCATCTTGAAGCGATGTTTTAAATTCAGGATTATTTATTAAGGCACTAGAAATGTCATTATACATAGCTTTTTGCTCTTGGGTTTCAAGGCGCATTTTAACAGGTGTAAAATTTGAAACATTGTATGGCAAAAGCCCATTTTCTTGATAAGCACGCTGAACATCGGCGTTGGGAGCGCTTGTTGTCTTATTTTTGCCAAATATAGACTTTAGCTTTTCCAACGGATTAACGTTTTGATAAGATATTGGACCTGCTTGTTGAACCATGTATGATTATCCTTAACTAATTATATTAAAGCAAAAAATGTTGAAAAATTGCTTTTTTTAATAGTTTTTTATAAAGTTAAGTAACAAGTATGCAATATAAAAAAATACCAAAAAATTATATAGAAGTTATTTTAAACAGAATGTTCCGATTAACGCCTGCTCACAACCGTTATGAGCGCACATTTAATGACATTTTAAACAAGTTTCTAATAAAAGAAAATTCTGAAAAAATTTCGCTATCTGAAATGACAATAGCCCAAAAGGCAAAAATCGCCTCTGATATTTTTAACAATAGCTTTGAATATCACCCATATGACGATTTTTTAAACAATTTATTAAAAAGAGAAGAAGATAGAATTTTTAAAGAAAATGCAATATCTAAAATCTATCTTAAGGAAAAATTGCATCTGACAAATGCTTTTTTATCAATGGATAATAAAGAATGCACAAAAGAAAACCTGCGTTGGATTTTAAATTTAATAGAAACAAAAGCCGAAATAACGCAACAGCGTAAGAAAAACCGACTCTTATATCCTGTTGAAAAAATTATTCTAACAGAAGGAGTGACAGAGGAAATTCTTTTGGGAAAATTTTCTAGAATTTGTGGGTATGACTTTAAAGAAAATGGGGCGTACATTATTCCAGCAGGCGGGAAAAACCAAGTTGCAAGAAAATATTATGAAATGATTGAAGAATTTCAATTGCCAATTTTTATTTTACTGGACTCTGATGCCACAGAAACAAAAGAACTGATTAACCCGAAACTTAGAAAAAAAGATGAAATATATATCATCAAAAAAGGCGAATTTGAAGACATCGTGCCTATTAAAATAATAATCAATTCATTAAACAAAAGGTTTAAAAACGACCACAAGTGCAGCGTGAAAGATTTTCAAAAAGGAACCCCTGCGACAAAAAATTTATACGAATTGTTTAAGCAAAACGGATTTGGCGAATTTAAAAAATCAGAATTTGCAAAAACAATAGCAGACTATATATCAAGCACTGGTATTAAAAAAGACAACCTGTCAGAAGAAATTATAGAAATTTCACACAAGATTTCTATTTTATGAAAAAATGGTATAATTTAAACATTAAACAGCGGAGCGCAAAAATGAGAGAATCAAGAGGCAACAGACTACACATAGTGGCACTTGGGAAGGTGAATACCGGAAAATCAAGTATTATAAATGCAATTTTTCAACGTGAAATTTCTATTGTTTCTAATCAAGCTGGAACAACAACAGATGTAAATCAAAAGGCGATGGAACTGCTCCCTCTTGGTCCTGTAAGCATTTTAGATACAGCAGGGCTGGATGATAACACTGAACTTGGTTCAATTAGAATTAAAAAAACTCTTGAAACATTAAATAGGGCAGATGTGGCGATTATGGTTTTTGACAATAATCCAACTAAAGACTGCGACATCGAACTTTTTAGAGAATTAAAACAGCGAAAAATTCCAATTTTATCAATAATAAATAAGTCAGATTTGGGTGAAATAGATAAAAAAAGTTATGAAATTATCGAAAAATATTCTGATAATATAATTAAATTAAGCGCAACAAACGACAAAGAAATTACCGCAAAAGTCAAGCAGGGCTTAATAAATGTAGTAAGTGAAGAATACATAAGCTCCCCTCTTATTTTAGCGGACATTGTAGAGCAAGGTGACACCGTTGTTCAGGTTATTCCAGTAGATAAAGAAGCGCCAAAAGGCAGAATAATCCTTCCTCAAGTTCAGGTGCTAAGGGATATGCTTGATAATAAGATCACAAGCGTTGTTTGTGATGTTGAAACGCTCAAGCATTCTATTGATAATTTAAAAAACCCACCAAAACTTGTAATCACAGATTCTCAAGCGTTTTATGAGGTAGATAAAATTGTTGATAAAAACATTATGCTAACATCGTATTCAATAGTATTTGCAAGGCTAAAGGGTGATTTAAAATCCTTTGTTCAAGGGGCAAATACGCTTGATGAACTTGAAGATAACGATGAGATTTTAATTTGTGAAAGTTGCTCACATCACGCCATTGAAGATGACATTGGTCGCGTGAAATTGCCAAATTTAATTAAAAAATATAGCGGGAAAAATATTAATTTTTCATTTGCAACAGGGCATATATTTCCATCTGACATTGAAAAATATAAATTAATAATCCACTGTGGAGCGTGCATGACAAACAGGCGCGAGGTCTTGAGTCGCATTCAAATAGCGCACTCTAAAGGTGTTGAAATAACAAACTACGGGGTAGCTATCGCAAAATGCTTAAACATTTTAGATAGAACACTTGAGCCTTTTAAAATTTAACTTTGCTCAAGATATATACCTGAATTTCACCCGCATCAAGCTTTGTAGAAATTTTACCACGCTTTAAGGTGCAAGGATTTGTAATTTTTACAGGAGATATAAAGCTATCTTCTCTTAGGTGTCTAATCTTAACATCTGTATTAATTTCTTGCTTAAAATTTACATTGCCAATAACCAAAACAGCATCGTCACCACTTGATCTCACATAGGCGAACGCACTGGGGTGAGAAGCTTTTAAAGGGATAAATTCGCCCGCTACAAGAGGGTTTTTTGCCCAATATTTGAACTTTACCGCATCTACAAATTCTTTTTTTAACTGCTCATTATCATTTTTTGCAGGTCTTGAGAAATTAAAAATATCAAACTTTGCCCTATGTACAAAGCAAAATTTGTCATCAGTATAGGATTTTTTAACTTTTTTGTTTGCATAATTAAAAATATAATTATCACCAGATACAAAGCCATCAAGGATATAGGAATTAAGCGGCAGTGTCATATTAAGCCAATTTACCATATGCCAAGGAGCATTTGTGCCAAATGAGGTTAAACTTGTTTGATCATGGGTTGCAAATGACGCCATTGTGGCAACCTTGTTGTTAAATTCTTCTTCGATTTTTAAATCAAGAAGCATTCTTTTAATTACATCATCTCCCTTGGTGAAATCTCTAAAATTACCCCAATCACCATAATATCCATCAAAACCGGCAGATAATAGCTCTCTAACAGTCGCGTAATGCTTTTGTTGGGCTATTGGATTGCCCCAAGCAGTTGAAGCCTCAGCCAAGAAAAGGAATTGATTATCTTTTAATCTAGCGTAATCGATAATCTCTTTCCAGAATTCTTGCGGCTTAATCGCGGCCACATCAACTCTTACGCCGTCTGCGCCAATTTCTTGAAACAGGTTTATCATCTTTTTATAGTTATCAATAAGATTTTTATTTAATTGTCCATTTTCATCATACACCTTAAACAGGCGTACATCAGTCCAATCTGCAGGGATTTGTGCTTCATTATTTTTATCTTTTAAGAATAACTCAGGCTGAGCTAAAGACATATCAAAAGAACCGCAACTTGGCATATCGATTATTACCCTTAAACCAAGCTTGTGCGCTTGCTCGATAAAATAAGTAGCCTCTTGCTTTACGCTTAATGAGTTGCTTTCATCATCAAGTTGTGGATTAATTTCATCAAAACTATCAAGGGAATACAAAGACCCCGCTGTACCAAGCGCCTTTAGCTTTCCGGTTTTTGTTATTGGTAGAAGACATATAGTGTTTACACCAATTTTTGTTAAACCCAGCAACTTGTCTGCAGCATTTAAAAAAGTGCCCTTAACATCATTACTATCAGGTTCAATAAGATCATCTCCATTGTTGTCAACAGCGCCAAAAGACCTTATATTTAAGGTGTATATTATGGATTTTTTTCCAATAAATAAATCTCTAAGATCATTTTTAAAGGAATAATCCTGCGCATAAACCGAGGTGGATAGTAAAAGTGTAGCCAATAGGGCTATAAATAATTTAGGTAATACATTTCTTTTCATAATTTAATAGTATAATACAAAATGATTTTATTGTATAATATGTAATATATTTAAAAGTTGGTAGAGAATTATGACAAAATATAATGGAATATTTAACAAAGAAACAGGGCTGTTATCCCCAAAATCACTTGCGCTTTTTGCATTTTTTGCAGTCGCTCTTATAATAGTTGGCATATTAAGTTCGCGCTATTATTTGTATCAAAACATAGTTGAAAATGGCCTTAGTAAAAAACAAATATTGGCCAAAAAAGATTTCCAAGTTATTGACTCGCAAAAAACTGAAATCATTAAACGCGAAATAGCTACAAAAATAAGACCTGTGGTTGTTCCAGTAGAAGACAGCTATTTAAAAACTAGTTTGGATTTTTTATTTGAAGCTATTAACGACGTAAAATCAAAAGCTATTTCATATGACACAAAATACAATAAGCTAGTGGGAATACTTGAGATTGAAGACCCTTCAAAAGAGCAAGCCCTTGTTACTTATCTTTTAAAATCAAATACGCAAAAGGAATCTACGCTTTTTAAAAATTCAAAAAAACTATTACAAGAGCTTATTGCAACAGGGGTTAACGAGAATGACCTTGAACTTATTTCTTCAGATGATTACATTGTATCAAAACTTGGAAGAAACGTTGCAAGAAAAGAAATCAGACCAGTTTCAGGTGTGCTTGAACACGTTATTTCAACAAACCTTATAATCGACCCGTATGCTACAGATATTGCAAGAAAAAACGCAGTAGAGGCCGTTAAGCCATATTATGTAAAATTCAAAAAGGGCGATGTGATACTTGATGTGGGTGAACCACTAACGCAAGTAAAAAGAGAAGCTCTAAAAAAGTCAGGCTATAATGCTTTTGTTTTAAACAAAGGCGGGTTAATTGGGACATTTTTCTTAGTATGCCTTACAATGCTTTTTATCGTTTTATACATCAAAAAATATGAAAAAAGATTCTTTCAAGCTCAATACCTTGGGATTATAGCAGCGTGTGCAATCATCCTAACATACGCCTGTGTTGTAATAGCACCGCTTGAAACCGTGCTTAACTACTACATGCCTTTTGCTGCATTTGCGATAATTGTTGCCGTATTTACAAATCCTGTTATATCATTTTTAAGCTCAATATTATTACTTTCGCTTATATCGCTAACACTATTTTTAGAGCCAGAAGTCACTGCCGTGTTTGTATTTTCAGTCATAATGTCAGCTTACTCTGTATCTAAAATCAACTACTCAAAAAGATTTGACATTATTAAATGCGGTATCGAAGTTGGTGCAGTAACATTTTTAGCCATTATGCTTGTAAATATGTACGAGTCACAATTTGACGTACTATATTCATCTTCTTTTGTAAAAACTGCATTTGCTGGCTTCTTAAATGGCTTATTATCAAGCATCATAGCCCTTGGCGTACTACCAATTGTAGAGAGTATATTTAAAATCGTAACTCCATACGGACTTGTTGAACTTGCTGATCACAATCAGCCATTACTTAAAAAGCTTCAATACAAAGCCCCTGGGACTTTTCACCACTCTTTGGTTGTTGCAAACCTGTGTGAAGCAGCAGCAGAATCGATTGGCGCAAATCCAATTTTAGCAAGAGTTGGCGCGTTCTATCATGACATTGGAAAATTAATTAGACCACTATTTTTCATAGAAAACCAATCATACTTTGGGATTGAAAATCCGCATGCGAAATTTTTAAAACCTAGATTATCAAAAATGGTTATCATATCTCACACAAAAGAAGGTGTGGAACTTGCAAAAGCTCACGGTCTTCCGCAGGTTGTAATTGATTTTATTCAGCAACACCACGGAGAAAGTCTAGCGGGACATTTCTTTAAGCAGGCAGTAGACATTGAAGGTGCTGATAATGTTCAAGAAGAAGAATTTAGATACCCTGGTCCAAAACCATATTTAAAAGAAACCGCTATCTTGATGCTCGCTGACGCCGTTGAAAGTGCTGTGCGTTCCCTTAAAAACCCACCGCCAGAGCAGATTGAAAATATGATCAATAAAATCATAACAGAGCGTTTAAATGACGGTCAGCTATCTGATAGCCCTCTTACACTAAAAGATATCAAACTTATTGCAAATACTTTTAATAGAATTATTAGAGGCATGCAACACGATAGAGTTAAATATCAAGAAAATTTAGCTAATGAGTTTGAAGACAAAGATAAAATTAAAATTCAACCAAGCAAAGAAGAAAAGCTTGAAAAAAGAATTCAAGAAAAAATAAAAGAACATAAAGCACAAGAAGAAATCAAACAAGAAGAAGATGAGCAGTAAGATTATTTTAGGTCTTGAAATCAACTCGCTTGATGAAACAAAAGCGCCGTTTGCTAAAAAAAATATAAGACAAAATGTTGAAACAATATTTGGCCTCTTGTTTAAAAATAAAGAAATTCTAGAAAATTCTTGTGTTTTTAGATATGACGCAAAAAAAATAAACATTGAGCTATCTTTTTGTAACGACAACACAATTCAAGAGATAAATAGAGATTACAGAGAAAAAGACAGGCCGACAGATGTTATAACTTTTGCATTATTTGTGGATGACAATTCAAGGCAAGTTTTTAATGCCACAATTGATTTAGGAGAGATAATAATATCAAAAGACACTCTTAAAAAACAGGCAAAAGAGAATGCTCATAGTATTGAAAAAGAGCTCTACACACTCATAACCCATGGGCTTTTACACTTACTTGGATTTGACCATTTGACTCAAAAAGATTATGATTTTGTTGTAAGCATTCAAAATGAAATTGAGGATAAATTATGAAAAAATTTCAATCAAGAAGTTTCGCTAGAAGCACAATGTACGCACTTAATGGACTAAGGCTTGCCTTTAAATCAGAGAGAAACTTTAGAAAACATATTTTTATAGGGCTTGCAATATTATCAATTGGGCTATTTTTAAAAGTGAGCATTGTGGAATTTTGTCTTTTGATTTTTTGCAACTCTCTTACTTTAATATGCGAATTATTCAACTCCGTTTTTGAATATGTAATTGATGCGTATTACAAGGGAAGATGGGCAAAG
>CAYJMX010000056.1:0-1885 GCA_964371485.1 uncultured Gammaproteobacteria bacterium
TGTGTATGGTTTTTCTAATTTATAACTCATTTTCTAACTCCTCTAAATTAACTTGTCCATATGTTACCCACATTGCGCCTCTATCGGCGTATCCAATTTTTGATACGACATAAAACCTTGTTGTGCTTCTGCTGTGATAAAAGCCGTAACTGCCTTGAGTTTGCCTGTCAGATGAGGATGTTACAACAACACTGTAATTAGCGTTGGCGTATGGAATAATAAGATCTACAGGGTGACTTGAACTGTCCGTATCTGGTGATAATCCACCTTGCTCGCACCAGCCATCAGAGTACACTCTATACCAGCTGTTACCATTTTGATAAGTTTTAATTACCGTATGTATTCCAGCAGGTGCTAGTTTGTCTTTTGCAAAATCTATTGCAGGGGTCGAATTTTCAAGTGCCAAGTTTGCTTTTTGTTCTAAATTGCTTGTAGTTTGCTCCTTGAGGGTTGTTATTTCCGCTTGCAGTGCAGTTTTTGTAGAATAAATTAAATTTTGTGTTTCTTCTTTTTTTGCTAAAATATCTTCTCTTGTGGTTTCTAGCGCGCTTTTTAAATAACCAAAATTTTCATTGACCTCTTGAGCGAGCGCTTTTTTGCCAGCTTCAAAAGTGTGGGGAATAATAAGGGTCATCTTTGCTCCTTTCTTTGACTTACAAGAAAAGAATATATTTTTTGACAACTTAAAACAATTACACAAATTACTTGAGTAATTAGTATTAGTTATTTCTAAAAAACGCTTCTGTGATTGAACTTATACCTTGTTAATAAAATTAAAGATATGTAAAAATTATAGTTTTAAAATACCCTTAGCTAAGATATTTCCCATAGTGTAATCAAGAATGTAGCTATTTGTAGCCATATCAAAAGTCATTTTAACACTAGAGTGAACTATTTCCTTTGGGTCTTCACCTTTTCTATACTTCCATTTTCTTTTTTCTTCTTCTTTTTCGCTTAATTTTTCAGCACTATTGGCGTCTTTTCTACCTATGTAAACCACAGGAACCTTTGCCTTTAATTTTCCAGATTGAACAAGTAAAAGATAGGTAAAATTATCGTCTAATTTTACCTCGTAAAAGCCCTTTCTAAGGCCTAATCCATCCTCCCTTATGATATCATCTTCAAGAGTTAAAAGAGGATAATCTGACCCCTTTGGGCCAGATTTATATGTTGGTTTATGATCTTCTTTAGCGCCAGAACGAGTTCCCTTGTAAGGCTCAAGCTGGTCAATAGCAGGGCCATAAGGGTTCATTGGAAAATCAGCACTTGCTATAAGCATATTAGAAATACTCGTTGAATATTTTCATTGAGCAATAATCGCCACACATTGTGCAAGGCTTTTCTTCTTCAAAATCTATGCCTTCAAAAACTGATTTATCAATAGCGCAAGCTTGTTGACCTTTCCAATCAAGGTTTTTTCTAGCTATTGACATGTTTTTATTTAATTCAATAGCTTCTTTGTTTCCACGAGCAAGATCAGCTGAGTGCGCTGCAATTTTAGAAACGATAATGCCTTGTTTTACTTGTTCAACATCTGGTAGTCCAAGGTGTTCTGCTGGAGTTACATAACATAAGAAATCTGCACCATGTAGGCCAGCCAATGTTCCACCGATTGCTGAAGTTATATGATCATACCCTGGTGCGATATCGCAAACTAGTGGCCCTAGAACATAAAGTGGAGCGTAGTCTGTTAATTCTTTAATTGTTCTCATCATAGAAGGAACTTTATCTAGTGGCACATGGCCTGGGCCTTCTACCATTGTTTGAACACCAGCTTCGCGCGCTCTTTTAACAAGTTCACCTAAAACAATTGTTTCAGCCACTTGTGCTCTATCACCAGCGTCATTTGTGCATCCTGGTCTAAGCCCATCACCTAAAGATAATG
>CAYJMX010000056.1:1895-8321 GCA_964371485.1 uncultured Gammaproteobacteria bacterium
GTCACATCATATTTTTTAGCTATTTCAAGTAACTCATCATAATATTCATATAATGGGTTCTCTAATCCCGTTGCTTTAATCCAGCAGGCAAGCATAGCGCCACCACGAGAAACTATTCCTGTTATTCTTTTTTGTTTTTCTAATTGATCCACTACAAATTTTGTCACACCACAGTGAACAGTAATAAAATCTATCCCGTCTTGGCATTGTTTTTCAATATCAGAGAATAATTTTTCTTTTGACAATTTTGCTATATTTTTATGCTCATCTAGCGCTTCTTTTCCTGCTTGATACATAGGCACAGTACCAATTGGAAGGCTTGTTGAAGCTATGATTTTTTTTCTTGTTTCATCAATGTGCGCTCCTGTTGATAGGTCCATTAAAACATCACAACCAAGTTCTTCTGTCATTTTTACTTTTTTTAATTCTTCATCTAGCGAGGATTTTTCATTTGATGTACCAATGTTTGCGTTGATTTTTATTTTCATTCCTTCGCCAACAGCCACAGGTGTGCAGTTTTTTCTTGTGTTGTTTTTAAGAATTGCAACACGTCCTGATGCTACTTTTTTTCTTAATTCTTCAACATCTATTTTTTCAATTTTTGCAACATATTCCATTTCTGGAGTTATATTTCCCTTTTTGGCTTGAATTAATTGGGTTGTCATTATTATTTATCCTCTCGTTATTTTAAATTTTTAATATCTTTAATTTGTTTTTTGCTTAATTTTTTTGCTCCACCTAAAACGCCTGCGGCAAAATATGTTTCAGCATATGCTCTTAGGCCCTCTAGTTTATAAAAAGCGTTTTGCAGGGTATCTGCCCCTACTACAACGCCGTGGTTTTTCATTAATACAATATCAGAGTCTTTAAAGTATTTTGCTGTGTTCATTGCAAGATTTAAAGATGATGGCATGCCATATGGTGCCACTTTTACTTTATCATAATAATAAATAAACTCTGGCAAAATAGGCTCTTTCATTTCCTTATCAGCTGCAGCAAATGCCGTAATATAAGGGCAATGTGAGTGTATGATTGCTTTAATATCTTCTCTTAAATCATAAATTTGAGTGTGCAAAAACTTTTCGCTACTAGGTTTTATGCTTCCCTCTAGGGTGTTGCCGTCTAAATCAATTAAAACTAAATCGTTCTCATCCATATCATTTAAGCAAAGGCTTGTCCCTGAAATTAAAATTCCTTGTTCGTTTTTTACGCTAATGTTTCCAGAAATAGAAGGGCTCATCCCTTTTTGATAAAGTCTTTTTGCCCAATATAAAACATCTTGCTTTGTGCCTGATTCAAAATATTTCATTTCTCACTCTTTCTTATTTTTCTATATTGTACTAAAAAAATGTTTGTGTTTAAATACTCTTAGCGCATTAGCAATAGTGCGACTCTATATAAAAGGATGTGTTTTCAATTAACAAAAATATAAAATTAGCCTCAAATGCTGGTTTTTGCTATGGCGTGAAGCGCGCGGTTGAAACAACAAAAGATTTAAAACAAAAAAACCCTGATAAGAATATTTTTGTACTAGGGGAATTAATTCATAACTCTCAAGTCATATCAGAGCTTGATTCTTTAGGCATTAAAACTGTTGATAGTCTTCCTTGTGATGAGTGTGGAATTTGTATTATAAGAAGCCATGGCGCATCTTATGAATTAATAAATGAAATTAAAGACAAAGGTTTTGACACTTGTGATCTTACTTGTCCTGATGTTAAAAAAGTTCAAAACATGGCGGTAGAACTTGTATCTGAGGATTATTTTTTAATTATTTTAGGTGAACCTACTCACCCTGAAGTTGTTGCTATATGCTCTAATGCTAGAGCGAGCGCTAAAGATAAAGATAAAGTTTGTGTAATTAAAACCGCTGATGAGATTGATACAATAAAAGAAACAATTAAATCTCAAAAGCGCGTAGGGGTTGTTGTTCAAACCACACAAAGAATAGAATTTTTAAATAATGTAGTGCAAAAATTAATACCTGTAGCAAAAGATTTAAGAGTGATTAATACCATTTGTGCTTCAACAGCAAAACGCCAAGAAGAAGCTAAAGAACTTGCTCAAGTGAGCGATTTAATGGTTGTTGTGGGTTCTAAGAAAAGCGCTAATACAACACATTTAGCTGAGATTTTAACCGATATTTCAAAAACAATTCATATTGAAACAGATTCAGAGTTGAATGAATATGCTTCAATAATTGATAAATCACAAAACATTGGAGTAACAGCAGGGGCTAGCACTCCAGATTACATAATAAATAAAGTTATAAACAAATTATCGAAAGGAGATAAATAATGAGTACAAAAGAAATGATTTCTCTTGAAGAATTCGAAAGAATGCTTGATGAGAGCTACACCTACAAATTAAGCGTAGCTGATGTAGTAAAAGGTGTTGTTGTTAAAAAGGAAAAAGATGGTTTCCTAGTTGACATCGGCGCAAAAACAGAGGCGTTTTTACCAAACCGTGAAATTTCAAATTTTGCTGATAAAAACGTTGATGATGTAGTAAAACTATGGGAAGAAAAAGAATTCTACGTAGTAAAAGACGAGCAAGATGACGAGGTTGCTGTTTTATCACTTAAAAAATTATCATGCGCTCAAGCATGGCAAAAACTTGCTGATATCAAAGCAGACAACTCAAATTATATGGCTAAAATCGTATCAACAGTTAAAGGTGGCTTAATCGCTGAAATCGAAGGCCTACGTGGCTTTATTCCATCTTCACAACTAAGAACTGGTTCACCAAATGACGCTCAAATCGGTGCTGAAATTGAAGTGAAAATCTTAGAAGCCGATCCAAAAAGAAACAAACTTATCTTATCTCAAAGACAAGTTTACACTCAACAACGTGAAATGGTTGCTGATGAAATCATCTCTAAACTATCTGTTGATCAAGTAGTTGATGGTGAAGTTGTAAGAATCGCTGACTTTGGTGCATTTGTTGACATCAATGGTATCGATGGCTTACTTCCAATTTCTGAAATCAGCTGGGAAAGAATCAAACACCCTTCTGATATCATCTCTTTAGGTCAAAAACTTGAAGTTAAAATCATCAAAATTGATGAAGAACTAAAAAGAATTTCTCTATCATTAAAGAGAATGGGCGCTAACCCTTGGGATGAAATCGCTGACAAATTTAAAGAAGGCGATATTATCAGAGGTACAATTAATAAAATCACTTCTTTTGGTGCATTTATTAATATCTTCCCTGGTGTTGAAGCGTTATTACCATCTTCTGAAATTTCAGATGAGTACGTTAATGTTAATCAAATGTTCTCTCTAGGTGATGAAGTTGAAGTATTAATCAAAAAATTCACTCCTCAAGAGCACAGAATTGGTCTTTCAATTAAAGACATTAAAGCTCAAGGTTAAGAAAAAATTAGGCCGTCCTTATTTTCATAGGGGCGGTCTTTTTTTATAGGATAAATTATGAAATTAGTTATTCAAAGAGTTAAAAAAGCTTCTGTTACAATAGACAACGAATTATTTTCGCACATCAATAAAGGCCTTATGGTACTATTTGGCGCACAAAAGGGTGACACTAAAGAAAGTATTGATTATCTTGTAAATAAGCTTTTAAAATTAAGAATTTTTGAAGATGAAAATTCAAAAATGAACTTATCAATATTGGATACAAAAGGTGAAATCCTTGCTGTGTCACAGTTTACTCTTCTTGCGGATTGCAAAAAAGGCACAAGACCTTCTTTTGATAATGCTATGGAGCCTAAAATGGCAAAAGAGTTTTATGAACTGTTTGTTGAAAAGTTAAAAGAACAGGTTGAAGTTGTTAAAACTGGCGTTTTTGGGGAACATATGGATGTTTCACTTGTAAACAACGGGCCAGTTACAATAATTTTAGAAAAGTAGTCTATACAAGAGCTAAAATTTAGGTTAAAATATATATAATGTTTGAAAAATTTACGCAAAAAGCAATTGAAATTGTAACTCAAGCACAGGACGAGGCCAAACGCCTAGGGCATAGTCAAATTTGTTCTGAGCACATTTTGCTTGCCCTTTATATTCAAACAAAAGGCGTGAGCGCTAAAATGCTTGATTTTGATAAAATTGATAGAAATAAATTGAATGAAAAAATATGTTTATCTATTGGTGCAAAGATTAACCCATGCGACTTTCAAGTTGTTTTTTCAAAAAGCGCACAAGATATTTTAGATGAAACTATAAAAATTGCAAAAGAATATAACAGTAGCTTTATAATCCCTCAACATGTGGCTTTGGCGCTGTTTTGTTCAAAAAATTCTGGCGCGTATAAAATTATTCAAGAGTTTGATTTAGATGAAAATAAAGTCGTATCAAGCTTAAAAAGTATTTTAAATAAAAATAAAAAAAGCGAATTCAAGCACCCTGAGGCACAAGTTGAAAATAGTGCGATATCTTTTAAAAATATAAATAACTTTTTTAAAGAAAAAAATGTAAGTGAAATTCTTAAAAATGCCACGTCAAAATTAAGCACTTGTGGCTATGAAATACTCGGTACAGAGCAAATTCTTCAATCAATTTTAGAAAATGAAGAACTAGATTTTATAAACTTTTTAAAACAAAACAATATCGATAAAGATCAATTTAGCGAAAAATTATCTGGCTTCTCTGATAGAAACGCAGAATTTGAAGACAGTGAAAATAAAATTATATTTACCCCAAATGCTTTTAAGGCAATGTTATTGGCCATTGATAGCGCTAAAGAACTTGGTAGTGTAGAAATTAAGCCTGAGCATATAATTTTAGGTATGATAAAAGCGAAAACGGGCATTGCCTATCACATTTTAAAAGATTTAAATTCTGATGTTGAAAATTTAGAGAATAAAATTACTGGTGAAATTACAAAAAAAACACACCAAATGCTCTCTATACTTCGTTTTGCAAAAAAAGAAGCAAAAGATTTAAACATTTCAAATGTTGGAACAGAGATGTTATTGCTTGGGATTTTAGACTACGGCACTGGCATTGGCGCAAGTGTGTTGCACAAATTGGGCATAACATTAAAAGATGTAAGACGTGAAATTTCAGAACTTATTAAATCAAGCTCATCAAGCTCCGATGCGCCTTTTAACTATACTGTTCGTGCTAAAAAAGTGCTTGAAATAGCATATGAAAATGCAAAATTTCACAATAGACAAAAAGTGGCATCAGAAAATTTATTATATGCAATCACAAAACAGGGCGATTGCCTTGCAATGAAGATATTAGAGAATCTAGGCACTGATGTGATTGAAATTAAATATGGTATTAAGCGCGAAATTGAATTAATTAATTCCGCTCAAAATGACAACTAGTCTATTTTTTCGCCTTTTGAAATTTTAACTATATCAACTTCTGATAAAAATCCTTCATCAAAAGCAAGCGTATCAACGTTTGTTATTACTGTTTGAGAATTGTTTGAAATCGCCTCAAGTAAATGGTTTTGGCGTATATTATCAAGTTCAGCTAGCACATCATCTAAAAGTAAAATCGGATGCTCATTAATTTTTTCCTTAATAAGCTCTAATTCAGCCAGCTTCAAAGACAAAACAATAGTTCTTTGTTGTCCTTGAGAGCCATATTTTTTTCCATCAATATTATTTATGAGATATGAAATATCATCCCTGTGTGGGCCTATAAGGCACTGCGCGCGCCTTGTTTCAGCTTCTTTATTCTCGCATAATTTGTCATACAATTTTTCAGATAATTCATTAATTGATAAATTATCCTCCAAATCGCACTCGTATATAACCCTTAGGTCCTCATCTGTGCTTAATGTTTTGTGTTTCAAATTTGCAATTCTATCAAGCTCTTTTAAATATTTTCTTCTTAAAAATATAATGTTCGCTCCACTTATCGCCATTTGTGTATTAAATACATCAAGAAGGCTAGAGTCAGATGAGTTTGAGGTTAAAAAATTACTTTTTTGAAGTCTTATTTTATTATATTTTAAAAGCTTGTCATAATATGCTCCATATACTTGAGAAATAGCAGTATCAAGCCATTTTCTCCTGTTTGATGGCTCCCCTTTTAAAAGCATTAAATCTGTATTTGAAAAATTAACCACTTTTAACACTCTTAAAAACTCTTGTGATTTTGTTTTTTTAAGCCCATTTACCTTTAATATTTTATTTTTATTTTTTTCTAAAATAACATCAAGTTCAATATCAATGTCATTTTTAATTATTTGCGCTGAAATTTTGCACAAATCGTGTTCAAAATTTATAAGTTCTAAATCTCTTTTGATTCGATTTGAATTAAGGGCACTTAAATAATAAATCGCTTCAAGCAGGTTTGTCTTTCCCTGCGCATTTTTTCCAACAAAAAGTGTGATTTTTTTGTTGAATAAATGTTCAAAAGTGCCATAGTTTCTGAAATTATTAAGTTTTATAGATTTCATAAACATATTTTCTTTAATTCTATTATAATATAGAAGATAAATAAATAA
>CAYJMX010000057.1:0-1341 GCA_964371485.1 uncultured Gammaproteobacteria bacterium
AAGATTCTAAAAACATCGAAATAATCAAAAATTTAGGACTTTGCTATACAAACCTTGATGATTTTAATAATGCAAAAATGTCTTTTGAAAGTGCCATAAAATTAAACCCAGAGGACGCTACATCTTTATTTTATCTTGCTAGTTGTAATGAAAAGCTTGGTTTTGAAGATGAATCAATTAATTTGTATAAAAAAGTAATTAAATTAAGAGAAGAACATCTTGATGCTTATAAAAATCTTGGCGTTTTATATATTAAACAAGGAAGATATGAAGATTTAATTGAACTTATAACGCCACTTGCTCAAATATATAGCGATGATTACATTATTTTTTATTTCCTAGCAACGGCAAATATCTCACTTAGAAAACATAGAGAAGCTATTCCATATTTGCAAAAAGCAATAGATTTAAGACCAGACCATGTTCAATTGCAAAACAATTTAGCTAGTTGTTATATAGCGCTTGATGAAATTGATAAAGCGCAAATGATGCTAGAAATCGCCTATAAAGTAAATCCAGATTATATTTCAACAAATTATAATCTAGGTACTTTATATCAAATTAAAGGCGAATTTAAAAAAGCCCTTAAATACTTTAATGTCGCTTATAAAGCAGAACCATCAGGAGCGTTATTATCTATTATCGCTTATTGCACACTAAGAGCAGGAAACATAAAAGAAGCCATTGGATTATATAGAAGCCTATGTGCGCTATATCCAGAAAAAATAAGCTATAAAACAGAATTACTATCTTTATTAATGCAGACAAAAGATTATAAAGAAGCGCTTGAAGTTGTGAAAATTCTTTTAAAATACAATCCAAAAAGTGTTGATTTATTAAAAAAATATGCCCGCATTTTAAGGTTATTAAACGCTTATGAAGCGGCTTATGATATTTTAAACTCTTTAATTAAAAAAGGCAAAATAGACGCTGAAATTTTCTATAATTTTGCACTTTGTGCTATTCATATGAATGAATTTGAAGTGGCGAAAGAAGCATTTAAAAAATGTATCACACTTGAACCAGATAATGCCACTGTGCATAAGGATTTAGGTGTTTTATATCTTCAAATGAATTATATTGAATGGGCGCAAGATGAACTAGAAACAGCAATTAAGCTTGATCCTAAAGATGCTGAAATTAATTTTTCATATGCAGTGTTTTTAAATAGCGTAAAAGATTATGAAAAAGCTAATAAGTATTATGAAAAAGCAATCAAAACAAGACAAGAAGCGGACTATTACGCTCATTATGGCGAGAATTTGATATTATTATCTCAAATTGAAGATGGCGTTATAAACATTAAAAAAGCGCTTGAGCTTGATCCTAAAAATTATATAG
>CAYJMX010000057.1:1351-8317 GCA_964371485.1 uncultured Gammaproteobacteria bacterium
CAATAGTTTATTATCAAGAAAAAATATACAATGTAGTTATTGAACTTTTAAAAGTTATGTTGGTGTATTCTAAAGATGTTGAAATCGAGAATATGCTTGCATTATGCTATATGAACACAAAAAAATATGAACAAGCAATTGAGATTTTTGAAAACTTAAAAAAAGAATTTCCAAAAAACCATATTTTAATAACAAACCTAGCGCAATGCTATTTAAAATTGGGTGATATAGAATACGCAAAGAAAAACGCGAATGAGGCTCTTTTGATATTTCCAGAATACTCAGATGCGATAAAAATTATAAAAAAGGTAGAAAAAGATGAGCAATAAAAGAATAGTTTCAGGCATGAGATCAACAGGAAAGCTTCATATGGGGCATTATCTTGGCGTTCTTCAAAACTGGATAAAGCTTCAAAATGAATATGACAGTTTCTTTTTTATAGCAGATTTGCACGCTTTAACTACAAAATATAACGATACTTCAATGCTAGCGCAAAATGTATATGATGTTGCTCTTGATTGGTTAGCTTGTGGGATTGACCCTAATAAATCTACAATATATGTGCAATCGCACATCCCGCAAATTTCACAATTGCATATCTATCTATCTATGATTACTCCACAAAATTGGGTAGAGCGCGACCCTACTTTAAAAGATATGGCAAAAGCCCTTAGAACAGGCGGAGCAGACTCGCAAATTTCATATGGCTTAATGGGATATCCAGTTTTAATGAGTGCTGATATTATGATGTTGGGATTGATCAAGTGGCGCATGTGGAACTTACAAGAGATATCGCTAGAAGATTTAACAATATTTATAAATCTGACTTTTTTAAAGAAGCAAAACCGCTTCTTACAGAAGTACCTCTTTTAAAAGGTCTTGATGGCAATAAGATGGGTAAATCATTTGAAAATGATATTAAAATTTCAGATAGTGAAGAAATTACTACAAAAAAAATCATGAAAGCATTAACTGATACAAACAGAATTAAGCTCACAGACGCTGGAAACCCAGATAATTGCGCTGTCGTATATGAATACTGGAAAATCTTTGACAAAGATGATAAAATAAAAGAAATTGAAAATGATTGCAAAAATGCAAACATTGGATGTAGTGCCTGTAAGAAGGAACTTGCAAGGGTTATTAATGATAGTTTAGCTCCAATTCGTCAGAAGAGAATTGAGCTAGAGAAAGACGAAAATACAGTAAAAGATATTTTATCAGAAGGTTCTAAAAAGGCCAAAGTTGAAGCACAGGCGATTTTAGATCAGGTAGAAAAAATTATCAAAATGTATTAAGAGGTTAAAAACCAATGGAAAAATTAATTCAGACCTTTTTGGATTTAGCAAATATTCCATCGCCATCTTTAAAAGAAGAAAAAGTAATTGCAAAAATTATTGAAATTTTTAGTGCCAATAATATCAGTCACAGACAAGATGACTATGGAAATATTATTGCTCAAGTTGAGGCTACAGATAAAAATAAAAAACCAATTTTATTGAGCGCACATATGGATGTTGTTATGTATGATAAAAAAGCTGAAATTATCATAAACGGTGACATTATTGAAACAGATAAAACAAATTCTTTAGGGGCGGATAATAAAGCAGGGGTAGCGGCGGCTATTGAATTTGCAATTGAATTAAAGAATAACAAAGAACTTAAACACGGCGGTCTTGAAATTGTCTTCACTCGTGATGAAGAACAAGGCATGAGCGGGATTAACAATATTGATTTTAAAAAATTAAACAGTGAATACGCACTTGTATTAGATTCTACAAAGCTTGGAAACCTTGAAATATCAGGGGCTAGCTATACAAAATTAGACGTTGGAATTTACACAAAACACGGCGGACACAGCGGAATAGATATTGATAAAGAAGATAGATTAAACTCTGCTTTAATATTATCAGAATTTATCAGTACAGCACCGACAGGAGTCATAAACCGTGATGAATACGGGCCTATGACCTCTTGTCACTTGGCGACTATTGTTTGTGGAAAAATTGAAACGGCATTAAAAGGAGCAGTAAGCGAGGGGAATCCTCAAAAATACCTTGCTCAAAATTGTCAGGATAATATTATAAACACAAGAGCATACGCTCATTATTCAATAAGAAGTTCTAATCCTTGGGTTGAAAAAGAACTTATTGATGCGTATAAAAATATAGCAAAAGGAATTGAGCAGAAATATAAAGGGCTTGTAACTATTGAAATAAGCGAGGTTCAACACCTTTTACCTTTTGAAAAAAGTGATGATAATACTTTAATTAATGTCGCTAAAACTGCGGCTAAAAACCTTGATATATCGCTTAATATAACAACTTTCCACGCGGGCGCTGAAACGCATGTTTATTCTCATAAACAAAATTCTTCAGGGCAAACATTTAAGCCAGTGTTATTAGGTATAGCTGACCTTGAAGGGTTGCACTCTCGAGAAGAGCGAATGAGTATAAGTTCTTATTTAAAAGGGTATGAGCTTTTAAAAGAATTTTTTGTACAGTTTAACAATTAAAAAAAGCCCTCTATGTGAGGGCTTTTAAATTGAATATTAATCCATCATTTCTTTTTTGTTTTTAGGGCCTTTTTTACCTTTCTTTTTGAAATTCTTTTTGCCTTCTTTTTTCATTTTTTGAAATTCTTTTTTCTGTTCAGGAGTCAAAATCGCTTCAAACTTTTTGGTGTTTTCTTTTCTTATTTTATCAAACTCTTTTCTGTATTTTTCCATTTCTTTTTTAATAGCTTGAGCTTTTTTCATTTTTTCTTCTTTTGATAAACTTTCATTAGCTTTTAACTCTTTAAGTTCAGCTCTTTTTGCTTTTGCTTTTTCCATTAATGGTTTCATTTTTTCTTTGTCAGCTTCTCTTAAAGCCTTTGCTTGAGCAACTTGCTCCTCTGTTAAATTAAGTTTTTCAATTAGCTTTTTATGTCCTTGCTCTTTTCTATCTTCCATTTTTTCATGACGCGCGCCATCTTTTTTCATTTTTTTGCGCCCTTCAAAACCTTCTTGAGCTAGCGCCGCGCTTGATACAAGCGTTAAAACACAAAGTGTTGATAATAATTTTTTCATATTTTTTAAATATCCTTTCTAAATAAGATGAGCTAAATTTTCATATAACTCTTTTTTAGCGTTGTACAGTCGGGACTTTACCGTTCCCGTTGGTATGTTTAGTTCACGTGAAATTTGTTCATAGCTATAATTTTTGATTTCATATAACATCACAACTGATTTATATTTTTCTTTTAAATTTTCAATAGCATTAATTATCTCTTTTTGTCTATCTGTTAGTTCCATTTTTTCTTCAATAGATGAAGAGTTGTCTTTTATTTGATTAATTTTTTCATTTTCAATTTGTGTCACATTTTTTACATAATAAGATTTCAAATAATCCTTGGATAAATTTCTTGCTATAGTTCCAATCCAAGACTTCATTTTACCTTGTTCTTTGTACTTGTCTTTATTTTTATATGCTTTTATATAAACTTCTTGTTCAATATCTTCGTTATTTTCTTTTGTAATGAGTTTAATTATATTTTGCACATTTTGTTTGTTTTGATTAATTATTTCTTTAAAATCCATCTATTCTACCAATAATAATCCATACTCATCTACTTCAAATCCCATATCTTCAATGCTTATATCGCTATAAGCTATTGAATCCACAAGCCCACTTTCATTGTGCAGCATCGTGCCAAATGCGCCAAAACAAATAAAAGCCAAAGCCACGCATGCAACTTTTAGTTTTTGCACTTTGTTTTTTTGTTTATTCATTTTATTTAAATAATATGGGCGGACTTCATCAATTAAACTAGAAACTATTTTCATTTTTTCTAGTTCTTGTTTAGTTGATTCAAAGTCGATGTGTTTTTCATTCATTTTTTATCTCCTATTTAATAAACGAATGAGAAAATGAAAAGTTCATTTTCTTTCTAAAAATAATTATACAATATTGTTTTAAAATATGAAAAAACCACGCCCTACCTATCGTTTTAGAGTTTGAAAACATCCAGCCTTAAATACCTCCTAAGTAAAAAATCATACCCATTTACATCAACTTGGTGCTGCTATGTTTCCATCCTGACACGATTCGGCTGTGTAAATGCCACAATAATTTAAATTATCAACAATATTTAAGTTTTCAATTAGCAACCCCTACCCCTCATAGTAGGCTCTGCACCCGACATAGGCTTTCGGTCAAGGGCTTGCAACACCCCGTGAAGCGTGGTACTCAAAATAATACCACACAAACATGAGATTTTAAATATAATCGTTATAAAAATAAAAAAATATGTTAAAATACATATATGTACAAACAAACACGACAAGAATTCTCTATAAAAGTTTGCCCGACAAACGAGATTCAACTACTTGAAACTACGCTTAATACTATGGCAAAAGAGGGCTGGGATTTATACTCTATTTATGAAGCTGAAGCTGGTTCAAAGCTTGTTTATAATTGCTTATTTATAAGAGAAGTTGAAAATCTTAAATTAGACAGCGATTTTGAAGACATTGATTCTTTTAAATCTCGCATGGAAAAAATGCTTTATTCTAAAGAACAGCCATATGAGTTGTGTTTAAATATTCAAAAAAAGATTATTGAAAAAAGACTAAAGATTAATGAAATAAAAAACTTTTTAGAAAACGCTAAAGAAGATGAGCGCGAGTTTTTAAATGAAGAAATTTCTGTTGAAATTGAAAAATTGAACTCTCTTAAAAAACAACTAAAGAGCATCTTATCTCCATCTATTATGGAGCAAAATCTTGGTGAGGAGAAATTATCAATCAATCTTTCTCAAGAATTATGTCCTTTAATTAATTCTGAAAATGAAGAAAATATGCTCGCTCAAAGCGTAAAAGTTCGCCAAGATTTAGTTGAAGAGCTTGGATACATTATTCCAAAAGTAAGACTGAATGAGGATGCTAGCCTTGATGAGAATGAATTTTCAATTCTTGTCCACGCTGTTCCTGTTGAAACTTTTTATGCGTATAGTGAACATTTAATGTTCTTTGAAGAAGATTTAAACATTGAAAAATATCCAAAAAATACCATAAAATTAGTTGATAAATTAACTAATAGAAAAATTGTGTGGATTGAAAAAGAGCACTGTAAGGACTTTTGGACAAAAGGAATTAGTGCTAGCGAGTACATTGGGCACTATTTAAAACATCATTCAATCACAAACGTGCACGATATTTTAAGCTATAACGATATGAATCGCTATATTGAACTAGTATCAGAGCATAATTCATATCTTGTAGATGCTATTTTAGGCGATTTTGTTAGTGTTCCAGAATTAAAATACATTTTTGCAAACTTAATTCGTGAGCGTGTGAGTGTAAAAAATGTTATAAATATCTTTGAAAAATTAAACGATTTTTCTGATGATTCAACAAAAACAGACCTTCTCGATAAATTGAGAATTTCAATATCTGATCAAATTTGTTATGCGTTAGCTAATCCTGAGGATCAAATTTTTGGCTATGAACTATCAGAAGACATTGTTGAAATGCTTGAAAGCCAGATGGCATCAGATGATAGCGGTGTTGTAAAAATTGATGGTTCAAAGTTTGATAAATTTAAAAGTAAATTGCAAGAGCTTGTTGAAAAAGAAAGATTTGTGCTTGTGGCGCCTTCACATTTAAGACAAATGCTTTTTGTTTTAATATCTCAAATCTTTATTGATATTACAGTAATATCGCTTGAAGAAGTTTCTCCAAGATTTGAATTAAAAATATTAGGTGAAATTTAAGTCATTCTTTTAATTAATTTATTTATTTTTAAAAGTGAAGTATAAGTAGGAAGCACAATCAAGCGCTCGTTTGTCTTAAGCTCTTTTAAGGAATGATTCATCATCTTTTTAATGTCATTATCTATAACCATAAAAGATGGATTAACACCAGCGTACTTTAGCCTTAAAGCCATATCATCAGCTCTTTTTCCTGTGATATAAATTTTATTTTTAAAATTAGATAATACTTCAAAATCAGCATCCCAAAGCCAAGAAATATCACGTCCATCGGCGTAATCATCGTTAATTGAAATAAGCAATTTTGCATTTTGAACATTTTTCAGCGTTCTTAACACTTCACTTGCGCCAGTTGGGTTTTTAATTAAATAAAGCGTCATTTGCTTGTTTCTGATTTTAACATTTTGTTCTCTACCAAAAACAGGCCTATATTCTTTTAAACCCTCTGCTATAACATGCCTGTTGATTCCAACAGCGTAAGCACAAGCGATGGCTCCTAGTGCGTTATAGGCATTATATAAACCAGACAGGTCAATTCTATATGAAATAGTTTTATCCATATAAGTAACATTTAAAATAGAATAGCCTCTAAATATTTTTACATCAGCGCTCACATCAAGTTTAGGGCGCTTTAAAGAGCAAGAGCAGTTGAAGATACCCAATTGAGAATAAAACACCTTTGTATAGCACAGGGACTTGTTACAGTTAGGGCAATTAACAACTTCTTTTGGTGCATTAGACTTATCTTCATAATCGCAAAATTCAACATTATTAAAACCAAAATAAAACTTTTCGCGTTTTTCATTTTGAAATGTCATATCATCATCGATGTTTTCATCAATGTTTAAAAGACAAGGATCATCCGCATTTATAACCAATTTTAAATTAGGATTTAACTTTATACCCTCTTGAATTTTTTTCTTTGTAATGTCTAATTCGCCATATCTATCAAGCTGATCGCGAAACAGGTTTGTAATTATTAAGTAGTTAAAAAATATATTTTGATAAACCTCTTTTAAATAAGCCTCATCAACTTCAATAATAAAATTATCAACGCTTGTTTGCATTCCTTGAGCTTTAAAATTTTTATATAATCCAAGGGCGATAGCCGTTGCTATGCCATTTGGCATGTTTGCCCCAAGCTCGTTGTGGATAATGTTTGAACCTTTTGCTTTTAAAATAGAGGATAAAATCCCCGCTGTTGTTGTTTTTCCA
>CAYJMX010000058.1:0-6702 GCA_964371485.1 uncultured Gammaproteobacteria bacterium
CTGACACTTTAGCTACAGGAACTACACTATCTTGTGCTATTAAAAAATATATCCCTAATTATAATTTAATTTTGTGTGGTCAACACGCAATAGACGGTGACACAGCGCAAACTGGCCCTACGATTTCAAGCTTGCTCGATGTTCCTGTTATCACAAATGTTGAAGACATTATAAATTCAGATATGAAATATTCAATTTTAAAGAAAAAAACAAAAGATGGAATCTGTATTATTGAAAGCAAAAACCCAAGTGTTGTATGCGTTTTAAAAAGACAGGAAAAAATTGAACCACTAAAAATTAAAGATTATATAAGAGCTCAAGATATTAAAATTGAAACATATGGACTAGAAGATTTAGAGCTCAATAGAAACGAAGTGGGGATTTTAGGTTCACCCACATATGTCTACAGGGCATTTAAACAGACCTATCACAGGGAGCCCACTGAAATTAAAGAAAACATCGCACAATTTCTTATAGATTTTATAAAATGCGCAAATGAGGGCAAAAATGAATAAGAAAATTTTTGTAATAACAGAATATACAAATGATTATGAATCATTCACTCAAGGCACTTATGAGCTTTTATCTGGAGCAAAAAATCTTCAAAATCAGGCAAAAAGTGAATTTAATTGCGATTTTGAAATATCTGCCATTGTTCTTAATTCAAATAATGAAAATAAAGACTTTGAAAATTTAGCTAGATATGGGGCTGATAGGATTATACACCTTGAGCAAGAACATTTTAAAAATTACAATTACAAATATTTTTCCTGCGCGCTAAATGTTTTATTTAAAGAAAAAAGGCCTGATATAGTATTGTATAGTGCGACAGAGCTTGCACGAGAACTAGCGCCACTTGT
This sequence comes from uncultured Gammaproteobacteria bacterium, assembly GCA_964371485.1. Classification (GTDB taxonomy): domain Bacteria; phylum Cyanobacteriota; class Vampirovibrionia; order Gastranaerophilales; family Gastranaerophilaceae; genus CAYJMX01. Next base: position 861 of record CAYJMX010000058.1, read on the forward strand.
TAGTTCAAAGTTAAGAACTGGACTAACAGCGGATTGTACAGAAATTTCTCTTGTTAAAGAAAAAGGTGAAATAAAACTTGCCTCCACTCGTCCAACCTTTGGTGGTGCGCTTATGGCAACAATATTATCTAAAAGCAACCCTCAATGTGCGACAATTCGAGAGGGCGCAATTAAAGCAATAGCACAAGAAGAATACAAGTTTGAAATAGAAAGATTTGATCTTGATAAGGAATTTTGCTCTACTTCAATTTTAAAAATGCTTGAATTTATTAAAAATGCCCATCAAGAAGGCGAATTAAGTAAGGCAAAAATTATTCTAGCAGGCGGAATGGGTCTTAAAAACAAGGAAAACTTTGAAAAGTTAAAGAAAATAAGCGAGAAATTAAATGTGGGACTAGGTGCAAGCCGTGCTCTTGTTAGTAAATCGATTGCACCACAAAACATCCAAATCGGGCAAACAGGGCTCAGTGTTGCCCCTGAAATATATATCACATTTGGAATCTCTGGTGCCATTTCTCATCTTGTTGGGATAAATAATGCAAAGAAAATTATCGCCATCAACACAGATTCTAATGCTCCTATTTTTTCAAATTGTGATTATAAGATAGTTGCAGATTGCAATAAAATTATAGATGAAATGCTTACTATATTAAATTAGCTACCCATTTTTGCTAATTTTTCATAAATTTTTTCTAATTCTGGGGTCATATCTTTAGGTAGTACAATTTTTACTTTGACAATTAAATTGCCAATGCTTCCATCTTTTTTAGCAAGACCCATCTCTTTAAGCCGTAAAAACTTAGTAGTATCCATATTTTTGGGTATAGAAATTGTAATTTTACCATTTGGAGTTTGAATTTCTTTTTTTGTGCCAAGTGCGACTTCAGAAGGCAAAAGGGTAATCTCTTTTTCTAGTTCATCATTTACAACTTTATATTCTGGGTCATTAATTTTTACAGTTAAATATAAATCGCCCTTATTTCCGTACTCATCTGCTTTCCCTTCGCCTTTAACGCGGATTTTTTGGCCTTCTTTTACGAATTTTGGAATTTGTACCGTTATATTTTTTGAAAATTTTGTTAATCCAACGCCAGAACAATGCGAACAGAATTTTGACCTATCAGATTGGCAAAATTTGCAAGGTTCAAACCCAGACACGGTAAGGGTTTTCTTAGGTGCTGAGGTTAAATCTGAAATTTTTAAAAGTACATTTTGATTTATATCAAGTTCTTTAGTAGATTTTGGCTTTTGTTGTGCTCTTGATTGTCCAGCATTTGATGAAAAACCACCCATAGAATCAAAATCAAAGCCTGAAAAACCGCCTCTTGATTGCCTTGAAGAACGTCCAGAGGATGCGCCCATAGCATCACCAAAAATAGCAGAGAAGAAATCAGAAAATCCGCCTGCACCATAGGAAGATCCGCCAGAAGAGAAATTAGAGAAGTCAAAACCCTCAAACCCTGGTGGTGGAGTAAACTCTGAACCAGCATTCCAGTTTGAACCAAGCTGGTCATATCTGGCGCGCTTATTCTCATCACCTAACACTTCATAGGCTTCATTTATATCTTTAAATTTTTCTTGGGCGTTTTTTTCTTTGTTTACATCAGGGTGATATTTTCTTGCAAGCTTTCTATAAGCAGACTTAATCGCCGCTTGCGTATCTCCCCTTTTAACATTTAAAATTTCATAATAGTCTTTATATTTCATAATTTAACTTAGTATTTTTTAACTCTTTTGCCTTCAACTTCATGGACATCTTCAATTGCAATAAAAGCCTCTGGATCAATCATATTAACTATTTCTTTTAATTTTGTAAGTTCTAACCTTGGTACAACACAATATAGCATTTTTTTATGCGCTTTTGAATACCCACCAATAGCATCTATATAGGTAACACTTTTATCAAGATTTTTCATAATCATATCGCCGATTTCAGTGTTTTTATCTGAAACTACAAAAATAGATTTCGCTTCATTTAATCCTTGAATAACCGTATCAATCATTCTTGAAGCACTAAAATATGTAAGAGCGCTGTACATAGCGTTATCCCATCCATACACAAAACCAGCACAAGTGTAGATGAAGATGTTAAAGAATAATATTATAGCACCGACTGAAATTGAGAATTTTTTGTTTAAAAATATTGCTAAAATTTCTGTCCCATCTAATGAACTATTGTTTCTTAAAACAAGCCCTACGCCGGTCCCTAGTATCATTCCACCAAAAATTGAAGACAGCAACATATCGTTTGTTATTTCATGTAACTTGCCCTCGAGCAATAAAATGAAAGCCGCGAAAACAGCCACCGCAAAGAAAGTTTGCGCTATGAACACTTTTCCATATCTTTTTAAAGCCAAAAGTACAAATGGTGCATTTAAGATAAACAGTAGCAATGCAAGGTTAGCATCACTCACATAGCTTATCATCATTGAGACACCAATAATGCCACCATCAATGATTTCATTTGGGATTAAAAACCCTTCAATGGCAAACGCCGCAAGAAATGCGCCAAGAGTTATAAAAATTAGCCTTATAAGAAGTTTTTTCATAAATATTATGATACAATAAAGTCTATGAAAAAACTAACATTATTTTTACTTTTAATACTTTTCTCAACATTCATAGTAACGGGATGTTCAAAAAAAGAAAAAATTGAAAAAGATACGCTTTTAAGAATTAAGATGAGAAATAAAATTATCGTCGGGGTGAAGACTGATTCTAAACCATTTGGGTATATTGATGAAAATGGCAAGAACGCAGGTTTTGATATTGATATTGCAAAAAACATTGCAAAATACATACTAGGCGGAGACACTCTTGTTGAATTTGTAAGCGTTACGCCAGATTCAAGAATTTATGATTTGAATTCTCAAAAAGTTGATATTTTAATTAGTGCGATGAGTATTACATCAGCTAGGCGAAATATTGTAAATTTTTCAAACCCATATTATCAAGCGGGCGCAGCGCTTTTGGTAAAAAAGGGCTCAATCATAAAAGCTATTGAAGATTTAAACGGCAACAACGCTGGTTTTGTACTGGGTACAACAGGAGAATGGACACTAAGGCAACTCGCACCAAATGCCAATTTAAGAGCCGCAAAAAGCTATCCTGAAATTTTAGAGCTATTAAAAAAAGATGAAATAGACGCGATTCTAGCAGACGACAGCCTCTTATATGGCCTAGTTGACGGCGATAAAAACTATGTTATTTTGCCTCATAGATATACAAAAGAGTACTATGCTGTTGCAACAAGACAGGGCGAGTATGATATAAATCTTTTAAATCAAATAAATAGCGCCCTGCATAATATGCAAGAGCGCGGTATTTTAAAACAAATTAAGCACAAGTGGCTTAAATAATCTATTTTGCAGCCACAGGAGCCAAGAACATAACAACGTTACGCCCTTCAAGCGATGGAGCTTTTTCTAAGGTGTACTCACCTTGTTCAAAATCATTTAAAAATCTTGTAGCTAGGTCAATTGCAAGCTTTGAATGTTGCATCTCACGACCTCTTAACATAACAACAACTTTAACTTTGTTGCCAGATTTTAAAAACTTTTTAGCACTTTTTAAACGAACTTCATAGTCATGGGTGTCAATTTTATAGCGCATTTTAACTTCTTTTAAATCAACAGTGTGCTGTTTTTTCTTCGCTTCTTTAGCACGTTTTTCTGTTTCATATTTATATTTTCCCCAATCAAGTATTTTAGCTACTGGTGGGGACTGATTTGGTGATACAACAATTAAATCTAAACCTCTGTCTCGTGCCAAATCAAGAGCTTTTGCTGTTGATATAAGGCCATGGTTTTCACCCGTGTCATCGATTAATCTAACTTCTTTTGCTCTAATGTTTTCATTGATTAATTCTTTTTGATTTTTAAAGTCTTTACTAATTGTTCTATCTCCTTTTTTTACTATTATCATTTTAACATAAACTTAAAAAACCGACTAGCCGAAGAAAATCCCTTGGCGTAGTCGGTTAATTTTATTAGTTCAAAACAAACTTGTGCATTTAACTACTTAACAAGTTCTTTGAATTTTTTACCAGCTGAAAATGCAGGTACTGTTTTAGCTTCGATTTTGATTTCTTTGCCAGTTTGTGGGTTACGACCTACACGAGCAGCTCTTTTTCTTGATTCGAATGTACCAAAACCAACTAAAGTAACTTTTTTACCTTTAGCTACAGTTTTTTGTACTGTTTCTAATAATGAAGCAACAACTTCAGCTGTTTGTTTTTGTGAAATTTTCGCTTTTGTAGCAACTGCTTTTACTAATTCTTCTTTGTTCATTTGATGAACCCCTTTCCAATATTTACCACTCTATTATACCTATTTTTAGGCATTTGGCAAGCTTTTTTTACAAAAAAGTCATAAATTACACTACTTTTGGGGTATTTTTTAAAAAATTCCTTGCTATAATTGCGTTTTCACGACTGAAAATTTTACGTCTTTATAAAAATAATTTAATATTTGATATGCCGTGTAACCTTTATTAGCAAGATTGTTGGCCCCATGTTGACTCATTCCAACCCCATGCCCACTTTTTCTAACACCTTCATCGTATGCCTTCACAGCTTTTATATAAGGTAAATCTCTTGCCCAAACAGCTCCCGAGGCTTTTGTTGTGCCACCAGAAGAGGCATGGTAATAAGCAGGGATAATTTTGCCATCATAAGTTAAGACAATACCCTTTGTATCTAGCACAGCTTTTGTTGTTTGCGAAGTTTCAGCTGATGCGCCACCATAGGCTTGATCAATTGGGGTATCTTTTAAATCATAACCACTATGTTTTCTTTTGCCCATATTTGCAATAGCATAACTTCTAGCGGCTATTGTTTGAGCTTTATGCGCCTCAAAGTTCCACCTAGCAGGCATCTCTGATGGCACAACACCAAGAAGATATTGTTCAAGCGGTAACTCATTTACCATAACTAGTTTTTTATTAATATTATAAACAACGAATTCGCCTCTATACCATTTTTTCTTAGTTGCTAAAAAACCGTTCTCTTCAGCTGATTTCACTTTAATATAATTTGTGCCCAAGCTGTAATATTTCCCATCAACCTTAATTGCTACAACATCATTAAAAGCTCTTATCGTATAAGCTGTATAAGGCTTAATTGTGAATAGGCGCGCGTTTGTTTTTCCATCAGAAATTATTGCCATTTTTGAAGAACCAACATAGGATTCTTTCATGCCTTCATTCACGCAAATTCTTATGGCACAAGCGGGCTTTATGCTTAAAAGCATAATAACCAAAAATATAAATAATTTTCTCACAATCCTTGCCATATAATTCCTATATTAATATATTACCCCCTTTTGTGAGCGTGGGCAACATCTTGGTTTGTATATCTTTATTTCTTGAAGCTCTTTATATATTCTACAATCTCAAGCGCTATACGCTTTTTAGCGTCTTCATCTAGCTTTTTAAAATACTCAATCGCCTCAAACAATTTTTCCTCTTTGTCCCAATATCTTCTCCAGGCATAGTCAAAATCATTTACAGAAGCGTCTGTTTGCGCCCCTCTACTTTGAGCTTCTTCAACAATAAATTTAACGCAATGATTCTTAACATCTTGCTCTGTTTTTTCAATTAAATTAATTGCAAGAGCAACAGTTGGATCGGCATCATACCATCTTTTATTTTGTTCAAAGATATCTTCATTCATTCTCATTACCTCTTTTTTTAATTGTTTTTGAAACCATGTTTAACCCTAAAAGTATTGCCACAAGGACAAGGGCATTAATATAATATTTTGAAAAAGATCCAGCAATTAATATTGAAATTAAAGCACACACAAGAGAAAAACTTGCTAATATCAAAACGACACCATCTTGAG
>CAYJMX010000058.1:6712-8017 GCA_964371485.1 uncultured Gammaproteobacteria bacterium
CCCAGCGTGAAGTAATTTATGATGAATATGTTCGCTGTCAGCCACAAATGGGCTTTTACCCTTAAGCATTCTTCTTGTTGAAGAAAAAACAACATCTAATATCGGTACAGCTAAAATCATAAGCGGAAGGTACATCATAGAATTTGTTGCAGGCTTCATAATGCCAACTATTGATAATGTTGATAGCATAAAACCAGCATATAGCGCGCCAGAATCCCCCATAAATATTTTAGCAGGGTTATAATTAAAGGTTAAAAACGAAAGCATAGCACCCATTAAAATAAACGCTACAAGCGCTGAAATTGAAGAGGCTGGATTAATTACAATTGAAATTATACCTATTGCAATACAGGCTATTGTAACAATAGAGCCCGCTAGTCCATCAATTCCATCTATAAAATTAATTGCATTTGTAATTCCAACAATCCAAAGTAACGTAAGTGGATATGCCCAGAAATCTAGATGCACAACCGCGTTTGAAAATGGAATATATAATTCTTCAACTCTTACACCAAGTAAAATTACCATAAGAGCAATAGCTACTTGAATAAATAGTTTAAATTTAGCGTTTAAACCATAAATATCATCAACTAATCCTAGTAGGAAAATAAGCGAACCACCAACAATAATGCCCGACAGTCCCATTCCTTTTGGATAATAGCTTAATAACACCAAAAGAAGAAAAGTTAGCATAACTGAAAGCCATATTGCTACCCCACCAAGGCGAGAAATTGGCCCGTGGTGTATTTTTCTTTCATTTGGTTCATCAACTAAACCTGCTTTTTGAGAGATATATATAACTAATGGCATTATAAAAATACCTAAAAGATACGCTAGAATTGCACCTATTACATTTGCTTGAGTCAGTTTTATCATTGTCTAAACCTCTGCCACCATATCTTTATAAAGTGGATATTTCTTGCACAATTCTAATGATTGAGCTTTTAAAACATCTTCGCCATTGCGCTCTAAAATACCACCAGCAATGATTTTTGCCAGTGTTTTCATATCTTCAACATTAAAACCACGAGTAGTCACAGCCGGAACGCCAATTCTAACCCCAGAAGTCACAAAAGGACTTTGTGGGTCATTTGGAACTGTATTTTTATTTGCCGTAATACCAATGCGCTCAAGCATATTAGCTACATCTTTACCAGTTTTATTTAACTTTCTTAAATCAATTGTCATTAAATGATTTTGCGTAGCATTACCAACAATGTCAATCCCCTCTTGCATAAGAGCAGTTGATAAGGCTAAGGCATTATCAATAATATTTTTTCCATATTGCTTGAACTCTGGAGATAG
>CAYJMX010000059.1:0-2299 GCA_964371485.1 uncultured Gammaproteobacteria bacterium
ATACACAATTACCCTTTAATTATTATACAAGTTGTGAGTTTTGGGCAAGAATATTTTTCATATTTTAAAACTTTGTTACTTTTTAGAATGAAAATCTGACTATTTTATAAAATTTGTAACTACTCTTTTAATTGAATTAAAAATTCCTTGTTTCTTTTGTGTGATTTCAAATGTTGACGATATTTTAAATTCTTGTGGCTTTGTAATTCTTTGATATTTAACCTTTGGATAGCCTAATAGCATAACATATGAAGGCTTGTAACCATCTGGTATGTTCAGCTGTTGCGATAATTCAGGTAGAAGCTTCATTGCAACTTGTCCATATCCGCACCAACAAGTCCCAATGGATAGACTGTTGGCATAAAGCTCTAAATAGCTTAGCGCTATAATAGGGTCAATATTTGTGCAAGGTGCAGTGATTTTGCTAGATACAACTACCATATGAGGAGCGTTTCTAAATATGATATCATTTCCACGCTCTAGTGCTTTTTTGTATATTTTAAGATCGCCAAGAAGTGGAGATATGAATTTTGAGTTCATCATATTTACGATAAAAGCTATAACATTTTCTCTGATTTTTGTCATTGCATCTTTGTCTTCAACAAATGCAAAGTGCAGAGAATTGTGATTTTTCCCCGTTGGTACATATTTTAGCATTGATTTTAACTTTGAGAAGTCTTCATAAGATATGTTTTCATCTTTAAATTGCCTTGTTGATTTTCTTGATTTAATGGCACTTAACACGCTCTGGTATGAAACGCTTTCTTGTTCATCTGGGTTTATGTCGTTTAAAATAAGGGCTCCTTTTGGGCAAATTGCAAGACAGTGCTGACAATTTATGCAATTCTTCTCTCTTTTAAGATAAGGAAAACCTTCTGTGTCTTGCGCTATACATCCTGCAACGCAGTCTTTAATACACATTGTACATTTATTGCACTTTTCCTTATTAATTTCTATTTTATTCATCTTGGTTTCCTTACTTTTACTTTTGTATGCTTAATTTAATCTATTTTTGCACAAATAGCAATTTTTTGCATTTATAAACGTTTATAACAATATGTCATCAGATATGGAGAAGCTATGAACGTAAATGCTACTAATAACAATGAAAAAATAAAGCCAAAAGTATCAGAAATTGTTGGCGGTGTTGTCATAGGGAGTGTAGCTTCCGGTGGAACAAATATTGCAGCAAGACTTTTGACTCCAAAGATTGTTCAAAAAATGCAAGAAGTTAATAACTTGTCAGCTGATGAATTCACAAAGGCAGATGATGCGTTGTCAAAATTAATAAAACATTCTGGGTTGGATGAAAAAGGCGTTGAAATAATACGTGCAACAGATGATAATGTTGAAAAAATTTTTAATGTACTAATTGAAGATGGTAAAAAAGGTATTGGTAAATTTACACCTGAGGAAAAAATCATTAGTGGTGCAAATGGTGCTTTAGCGCAGTTGAGAAATAGCACAAATGCATTTTTCTCTCCAGCAGGTAATAAAATTTTCTTACCTGCAAAAGATTTGTCTTTAATGGCCTTTCATGAGGCAGGACATGCAATAAATAAAAACATAAGCAAGTTTGGTAAGGCACTACAAAAAATGCGCGGTATATCATTACTTGCCGCTCCAATTGCTCTTATTGGCATGTTTACAAATAATAATCCAAAAGATGACGAGCCTAAAAAAGGTGTTTCTAAAGTTACATCCTTTGTTAAGGATAATGCTGGCGTCTTGACTGCTGCCACTTTTACTCCTATGCTTGCTGAAGAAGGGCTGGCATCACTAAGAGGTAATAAATTGGCAAAAGAATTGCTTGATCCGTCATTAGCTAAAAAGGTTGCCAAGTCTAACGCTCTTGGTTTTGCTTCTTACGCTTTAGTGACAATTGTTGCTAGCTTAGGCGTTCATTTTGGCATTAAGGCCAAAGATGCCGCTGTTGAAAATATGATGGACAAGCGAATAGAAAAACAAGAAGCCAAAAACGCTTAATACATCTTTTGTTGGATACGTGATCTATAAAAAAAGTGCTAGTATTACTCTATTGATTATTATGGAGTAAGAATTATGTACATGACAAACATTGAAACTATCCCTGGGATGAAAATTGAAAAACAGTGTGGACTAGTTTCTGGTAGCACGGTTCGTGCAAAAAATGCTTTTAAAGATATTGGTGCAGGCTTAAAAAACATTGTAGGTGGTGAGCTTAAAAGCTATACAGAATTACTGGCTGAAGCAAGAAATGAAGCTATTTCAAGAATGAAAGAGCAAGCAAGAGTGCTTGGCGCAAATGCCATTGTTAATG
>CAYJMX010000059.1:2328-8015 GCA_964371485.1 uncultured Gammaproteobacteria bacterium
TAACTGTTGGCGCTGCTGAAGTTTATGCTTATGGTACCGCCGTTAAAGTTGAACAAACTGGTGTGTAGCCATGTTTGATTTATTAGTATTAATAGGTCTTCTTTGGATAACTTACGCCACTGGTTCAACTATTGAAAAAAGGCACTATAAAAAGATAAAAAAAAGAGAGCTAGAACTTGTATCACAACCAATTGTGAGTTTTGGTGCAACAAAATTTAAGACATCAAGGAAAATAAAAAAAATCGAACTTGTAACTGGTGAAGTTGTTATTAGTGGCGATTATTTTAAAAGCTTTGTTGCAAACTTCAAAAACTTTTTTGGTGGTAGATTGACTCCGTATGAGTCAATCCTTGATAGAGGCAGACGAGAAGCTGTCTTAAGAATGCGTGAATCAGCACTTGGTGCAAATATCATCATAAATACAAGGGTTGAAGCTGTTCTTATGGATAATTGTCAATATAAAAATGATGTACCAAAGTGCGCTATGTTGGCTTATGGGACCGCTATAACATATGAGTGATGACTTCATTAAACGCCAGCAGGCGCTTATAGAAAATGATAATGTCAATGTTGCAAAAACAAATATCGGCTTTGAACTGCTTTGGATGCTTACTTTTGATTTGCGTGATAGGGCTGATAGTGATAAGTATGCTAATAAAAAGCAAAAGTTGTATGATATTCAAAAAAGAATAGTGCCACTTGATTCTAATCTTTCTGCTAAAAAAGAGCTTAAAATTTACATTACTGAGGATAAGGATATAAATGCATACGTCATGCCTGATGGTACTGTGTTTTTTACAAGCGGATTGCTAAATCAGCCTTTTATGAATGATGAAATGCTGACTTTTATTTTAGCTCACGAGTATGCTCATTATTCAAATCGCGATTCATTAAAGGCTGTCGCTAGATCACTTAGTGCTGCTATTTTATCCACTATTGTTGGAATAGGTACTGGTTCTTCTGTGGATATGATTTCTAATGCTACATATTTGACCATGAATCATTATTCTCGTGCTCAGGAAAAACGAGCTGATTTGTACGCAAGCGCCGTGGTTACAAAATTGTATGGAAATAACGCATCGGGGATTGAATTCTTAGAAGAATTGAAGAAGAATGATAAAGTGCCAGAATTTATATATTATTTTTCTACTCATCCACCACACTCTGATAGGATTAAATATTTAAGAGGCCATAGGATTTAGGCAATAAAAAATAGCAAGGGAGAGAATTCTTTAACCCTTGGCCCGCCTAGGGTTAAGGTCGTGTCGATTCGTGCAAAATACTTGTAGTTTGCCGATGAGAGAAGCGAAGTGAGACCTTGTGAGCTGGGGCGAACAAGTAAAAAATTGCAATAAAAAATAGCAAGGGAGAGATTCGAACTCTCGACCTCACGGGTATGAGCCGTGCGCTCTCACCATCTGAGCTACCTTGCCAAGTTTTTTTTGTTTATATTTAATTGTCATTTGGCTCAGATGCTTCGAGCTACTCTCTATATAAATCGTGAATTCTTCACTCAGTGAGCTACCTTGCCAAGTTTTTTTGTTTTTATTTAATTGTCTAAAACTATTATTTTACAAACATAAATATTTTTCAAGAATATTTTTTATAGCACGCCTTTAGTTGATGGCACAGTGTTTGAGTCTGGATTAATAGAAATTGCATCTTTAAGTGCTCTGGCAAAGGCTTTAAAGCAACACTCTATAATGTGATGAGGGTCTTTTCCGCTCATTTTTCTTAAGTGAATTGTTATTCCAGCATTGTTGGCGAATGAGTTAAAAAAGTGTGCCAATAGAACCGTTTCAAAGTCAGAAGTCTTTTCTTCCTTGATTTCAACATCGCACTCAAAGTGCCCTCTGCCTGAAATATCTATAGCACAAAGCACAAGTGCCTCATCCATTGGAAGAATAACGCTAGAATATCTTTTTATCCCTTTTTTATCGCCAAGTGCTTCTTTGATTGCCATGCCAAGAGTTATAGCACAATCTTCAACTAAGTGGTGAGCGTCGTCATCAAGGGCTTTAGAATCAAGTTGAATGTCTATTGAACTATGCGAACTTATTTGTTCAAGCATGTGTGTAAAAAACTTATACGGTGTTTTAATGGCATATTTGCCCTGTGCCCTTAATTCAAGTTTCAATGAGATTTGAGTCTCATTTGTGTTTCTTTCTTTACATATTTTGCTCATTTTGCTATTCCTTTTAATTTTAAAAATTTGTCTAATTTTGAAAAGTCTTTTATTGTGGCACTAGCGCCAGCTTCAAGAAGTAAATCGGCACTTTTGTCATTATGATTTACAACCGCAAAGACCTTTGTGTTTGAATTGACACCTGAAATTATATCATCAATGGTGTCACCAAAGTAATAAACACTGTTGTGCTTAATGGATGATTTTATTATGTTTAACCCATCTGGAGACGGCTTCCTTTGCTCTCTTTTAAGATCATCAACAGTGATAATTTTAATAAAATATTTTAATATTCCATATTTTTCTAATGAATAAAGCGCTTCCGCCTTTGGTCTACCAGTAAATACAGCGAAATCAAACTGTGAAGACAGTTTTTTTAGTGTTTTTGCGCTTAAAACTAATTCTTCATTGTCGATATAACCAATGTTTTGGCTATTTGGATTGAAAAATAGCGATTGAAAAACCTCTTTCATTTCCTCAAATTCAACACTGTGTCCATCATTATCAAGCAGATATTTTGTTAAATCCCAATCGCAATTAAGCCCGCCAACTTCTTTTGCGCGCTTGATTTTACTCTCATCTAGCTCTTTTTTTGCAAAATGTTCATACGTCTTTTTAATCGCAAGTCTGTAAGAATTATCAACATTGAAAACAACTCCATCAAGGTCAAAAACAAGCAGGTCCTTTATTTTTATCGCCTCAAAGAATCTTTTATAGTCATTTTGTTTTGGAATTGTTATTCTAAGGCAGCTGTTTAAAACAGAGTTTTTTGCAAATTTTCTAACCTTAATTTTTGCAAGTTTTAATTTTTTATAAATAAATTCGCAGTCATTTTTAAAATCGCAAAGTATAAAGTTTCCTTGGCTGTTATAAGGCGTGTAACCCAATTCTTCAAGATTTTTATGCATTTTATCTTTTGTAATATTTATTTTTTTAATAATTTCATCAGTGTATTTCTTGTCACAAAGTGCGGCTGTAGCGCAATTTATGGCAATTGAATTTACAGAGTATGGCGAGATTACCTTTTTGCACTCATTAATGATTTCAGTGTTTGATGCTATAAAGCCGCATCTTAAGCCTGCTATAGCAAAGTCTTTTGATAGAGATTTTACAATAGCTAAGTTGTCATATTTATTTAATAGATCAAAATAATCTTGATTGTCTGAAGCAAAGTTGATATATGTTATATCGAGCAATACTAGGCAATTTGGCGCATTTTTTAATACAAATTCAACATCTTCTTTTTTTGTAATCTCACCTGTCGGATTATTTGGTGAGGCCATATAGATTATTTTTGTTTTATCTGAAATGTTTGATATCAAAAGATTTGGGTCAAACTCCCATTTTTTTAAATATTCAATTCCTCTGTAGCTACCATTTGAAATTTGCGCGTAAATTTTTGGCATGGAAAATGTTGGTGAAAAAGAAAGGACTTCCTCCTCTTTTTCTAAAATAGAATTAATTATGATATATATCGCCTCATCTGCGCCATTTGAAATTAAAAGATTATTTTCTTTAAGCTTATATATTTCACATAATTTATCCATTAATTTACCATAATAAGGATAATTGAGGATATCTTTAATTTGGGTATCAGCCAATGCCTTAATGACTTTTTTTGAAGGGCCATATTGATTTTCGTTTGAATTTAACATTAAAATATCTTCAGTTGGATATTTTTGCGTTGAATATATTGAAATATTTTCTAAATTTTCTTTGAATTTAATCATAAGAAAATTATACTATTAAATCTTATAATTTAAAATTACTTATTTGCAAAGTTGTCATTTTGTCTAATTTCAAGCCTAATGTTTGCAACCTCTATGTCATCATAATCAACATAAGAGTGTTGAAATATGTTTCTACCAGTTTTTATAGTTATTTCATTTTTTTGCCTAATTAGCCCTCTTGGAACTAAAATTTCTTGATTATCGCCATTAATTTTTAGTTGCGAAATTAACTCCCCATTAAAATAGACCTCTGTTGGACTTGAATACACATGGGCTATTCTATTTTGCCCCATTTCTTTTGCCATCTTTGTGTCTAGTCCAATTATTGAACCTATAATCAAAATTGCCTCCTCATTTTGCCTTGGAAGCGAGATGTCAAAGTTCTTTGATAAATACGCGCCAGTTGCTCTTGTTCTAAATTCTGAAGAGTTGGCAGAAGTATCAGAATAAACGTCATCTCCTAAATGACACAAGTCTTTTTCTATTGTTATATCCCCACTTTTTGATTTTTCTATGCCCAATCTTATAGGTTTTGATGCCATGTCTTTATCTATTGTGAGAGAAAATGGCCTATAGCCTTCTTTTTGAACGGATAATATTTTTTTACCTGTAAAATTTGCGTCAAGTTTGAATTGCCCGTTGTCATCAGTTGTGGTTGAAAAAGATGTATTTGGTATGCTAACTGCAGCGCCTGTGATTGGCTTTTGAGTCATTGTGTCAACAACTTGGCTTTTATTGTTTTTTAAAATATCTTCTTGCCTGACTTCACCTGAAATGGTTTGAGCGTGTGATGTGTTGACACTAAATATGCAATACAGTAATAATGAAAAAAATAATTTTCTCACCTGATTCTCCCTATAATGTAAAATTTTATTCTTCTTTTTTTATCTTTTAATTCCCCAATAGGATAGTGAGCAAATACTACTTTTTGCTAGTCTTTTTGGCTATGGATTAAAACGCATTTGAAGCGATAATAAAAAGTGTATTTATAGAGGAAAAATATTATGTGCGAAACAAAAAGTTTTTGTGTTTTAAACTTGGTGACATACTTGCTAGTTATTGTGGGTGCTGTCAATTGGGGCCTTGTAGGCGCGTTTGATTTTGACCTTGTTGCTTATATTTTTGGCGCAGGTTCAGTTTTGGCAAAAGCCGTGTATGTTACAGTCGGGCTATCTGCCATAGTGTCCCTTGGGCTTGTGGTTTCAAAAATGTTAAATAGGACTTCAGACTAAAAGAAAAAGCCCATCTTATTGGGCTTTTTTATTTTCCGTTTGCAATTTCTTCAAATGTTTTTTCACCAAATATCGTTTTACTTAAAAACATTTGAGTCCTTGGAATAAGAACGCCTAAGCCAAGCGCGCTAAATAAGATTGCAGCACCTTGGAACGCGGCCGTTCTTTTTAGTGTTGATGTTGTTGCTTTTTTAATCAGGTTTGAATCTACAATTCCACCATTGTGTTTTTTGGCGTAATTTGCTATCCAAATACAGTGAGCGTCAATTGAGTTTCTAATTCCTTGAACTTTATTTCTTGATATAAATTTCTTTGGATCAAGCGCCCTACCGTCTGTAACACCATTTATTATATTTTTTAAGAATTCTGGATCTGAAATTTTGGCTTTTGAGAATACATCTTCAAATTGCTCTATTGATAGAACTCTTTGACCACGAAGCTCTGGTTGAAGCTCTGACATTTTTCTTAATTTATTGATTAATTCAGCATCACTTGCTTCTTCAATTCCTTTTTTTGCAAGTTTTTCTATGGCATCTTCTA
>CAYJMX010000060.1:0-7928 GCA_964371485.1 uncultured Gammaproteobacteria bacterium
TCTTAACCACGTTTTTCTCTTCCTTCTTGGTTGTTTGTGAATTTATACCTATATAAAAACATAAGCATAATTTAAAATCAAGCGATGTTTAAAATTTTAGAGCTTTGCTCTAATTTTAAACGAACTTGCCATGTTGGATATGAACATTGGCACAGCGCCGACGAGGCGGTGGGCTTATGCTGCCTTATCAATAACATAATGTGATTCTATCTCAAGAGCCACAATTCCCAATTTAAAATTATCACCATTTGCCATAGCATCTAAATAGTTTCCAGATAATACATACTGCGAATCAGCATTATTCAGTTCCACTCTTTCTTTAACTGTTAATTTTTCATCTATCTCGCAAAGATAAGTTTTGCCTTCTGGATACTCTTGCAAAGCATAGTTTGAACCTTGAATATATGTAATTTTAGACACTAATTCATTATTTGATACATCGCTATAGCTTACTTGAGTGTATTCTTTCCCGTTAATGCTTACAGTTTCAGAATTTGAATTAATTTTAACTGGTTCAACCGTGTTATCTTCATTCAAATCTATAGCTGAAAAGTAAAAGTTGTCTATAACTGTGTCTCTATCTAGCTTTATTTCTTTTGATGAGTCCCAAGGATCAATAACTGTAACAGAGTTTCCACTTGCAGCTTTAACAGCATAGGCGTGATTGTTTGACATCTCTACCTCTTTATTATCAAGCGTTGTAAAGGTTTTTGATTTTTCATCCTTTTCAAAATTCGGTGATAGCGTTATTGACATGCTCTTGCCATCATTTGCGATATAATCATCAAGTGCTTGATTACCATTTTTCGGGTCACTACTTAGGTATCCAGCATTTTGTCCTGTTAATAGGTACATCATTTTTGGAGTAAAATCCCCATGGATAGGCACAAGCCCGTCTTCTGATGTATTTAAACTTGGCTCATATTTTACATACTTGCTTGTTTCATCGTTTATTTCTATTTTTCCACTAGCATAATCCTGCAGGGCATAATTTGTTGCTAGTTCAAATGCTCTCATATCCTTATCGCCTCTTGATAAAAACGTCGACAAAGATATGTTTTCATTACTTACATAGTATGATTTATCGATTCCCTTAAAATTGACATAGACTCCTTCTTCTGTGTATTGAAGAGAATTCTCAATAATTTCTCTGCCTTTTTCACTGTAACTAAGCGAATTTACACCAGATAAAATCCAACAATCGCCAACTTGCCCTTGTTTTGTAGGTTCAATTTGACCGTCTTGCTCTGAGTGTCTTTTGTCAGTTGCAAAAAAGTTTATAAACGCAGTTCTGATGCCTTTTGTCCTTTCGCCAGGGTTGTTTATGGCATTTACTACATCTTCGTCGTAACTATGTTTTTCAACTTGTGGTTCATCAAAAATTGAAACAGGTGTATCTTGTTTTTTCGCATCAAATTTATTATTTTTTTGAAATTCATGTAAATTGTGGGGAAAAATTACATTCATTTTTTTATCCTCGGTTGTGTAATATATATAAAAAATATATATTCATAAAATTGCTAAAAAATTGAATTATTTTCTTAATGCAGAATATAATTCCGTGTAAAGCTAGCAATGATAGCACTCGGAATTGTTAACAAATATTAAGAAAAATAAGCTACATTTGTAATAAAAATGTATATACTATCTAAAATGGAAACTTGTTGCCCATTTTGCCCATAAGAGCAGCCTTGCCGCCTTTTTTAAAGGTATTTTTTAATCCGCTAAAACCTTGCATCATTTTTCTCATTTGTTCAAACTGCGATATAAAAGCATTTAATTCTGATAATTCCATCCCTGAACCAGATGCGATTCTTTTTTTGCGACTAGCATTTAAAAGGTCTGGATTTTCTCTTTCAGCGGGTGTCATAGACTGAATAAACACTTCCATTTTTTTAAATTGCTTTTCACCTTCATGGGATATTTTTTGTCTGTCATCTTTTGCCAGATTTGGAATTGGAAGCATAGATAGTATCCCATCAAAAGAGCCAAGCATTTTAATCTGTTTTTGAATTTTCAAAAAGTCATTGAAACTGAATTGTGCTTTTAAAAACTTCTCTTCTAATTTTTTCGCTTCTTCAACGTCAATAGCGCTTTGCGCCTTTTCAACAAGAGATACAATATCTCCCATGCCTAGAATTCTTGAAACTATTCTATCTGGATAAAAATCTTCAAGTGGTTCAATTTTTTCACCCATACCAACCATTTTAATTGGCTTGTTTGTTGAATACACAACACTAAGTGCCGCACCACCTTTGGTGTCCCCATCTAGTTTTGTTAAAATTATCCCTGAAATTCCAATTTGTTCATCAAAGTTTCTGGCTACATCAATTGCTTCTTGACCTGTCATAGAGTCAATTACAAGTAATTTTTCATTTAATTCAAATGCTCTATCAATAAGCATTAATTCTGCCATCATCTCATTATCAACTTGCAAACGCCCCGCGGTATCTAGTATTACAACTGTGTTGTTGTTTTCTTTAGCGTGTGCTAGTGCGTTTTTGACAATTTTTTGAACATTTTTCTCTTGTTCTTCACAATAAAAATCAATTTTATTATCATTTGAAAGAGTTTTAAGTTGCAAAATCGCAGCTGGTCGATACACATCGGCCGCTACTAGAAGTGGGTTTTTGCCATCTTTTTTTAATTTTAAAGCAAGTTTAGCACTTGATGTCGTTTTACCAGAACCTTGCAAGCCAAGCATCATAATAATTGATGGGTTAGTGTCTAGTTTTAAAGGAGATTGCTCCTTGCCTAGTAGTTCAACAAGCTCATCATTTACAATTTTTATAAGCATTTGAGAAGGGTTAACAGATTTTATAACCTTTTCACCTTCTGCTTTTTCCTTTATGTTTGTGATGAAAGATTTCACAACATTTAATGAAACATCTGCCCCAAGAAGCGCTCTTCTGATTTCGCGCAGGGCATCTTGCATATTATCTTCAGTAAGTTCAGCGTTTCCTGATGTTTTTTTAATTATTTCTTGTAGTCTTGATGATAGATTATCAAACATAAAAATTCCTTTTTTATAATTTTATCATAAACTGTTTAAAAATTGATGTATTACTCTTGGGCTTCTAATTCCCTTTAATAGTGCGAATTGCTCTAGTTCTTTATTAAAGTTTTCCCCAATTTCAATTTCTCTGTCTTGTGCTATTTGATGCGCCATTTCAATAAAATCATCTTTATTTGGAGCTAAAAATGTTAGTGTCATCCCAAATCTGTCTGATAATGAAGCATTTTCATCTCTTGTATCAGATTCAAATTTTCCCTCATTTGTAGATTCTTTAATAATTTTTCTTCTATTTGTTGTAGCGTATATTAAAATATTGTCTGGAATTTTAATTAAACCGCCCTCAAGCGTTGTTTTAAGTGCACTTAGATTTACACTTTTTTCTTCATAAGATAAATCATCAATAAATATTATAAATCTCGCTTTAATGCTTGATAATTCTTTAATTAATTTTGATAAATTAGTTAGTTCGTCTTTATATATTTGAACTATTTTTAAATTGGCAGATTTAAACCCATTGAACACAGCCTTTACACAACTGCTTTTGCCACATCCTCTATCTCCATATAATAAAAGATTATTGGCGCTTTTTCCCTCAATAAATTTCTTAGTATTTTTAACTAGCTTTTCTTTTTGTATGTCATATTTTTTAAGTTGAAACAAAGAAACATCATCAATATTTTCAACTGGAACAATTTTATTATTTTCATACATAAAAGCGCTATGTTTTTTAAAGATATCTTTTTTAAAGAGTTTTAATATAAAATTCGACATAATATTTAATATATCATAAAAAATAATTTGACCCTTATTAATGTTATGGCTAAACTTAAGATATCAAATAAGGAGAAAAAAGATGGCAAAAATTTATTATGCGAGTGATTGTAATTTATCATTATTAGAGGGTAAAACCGTTGCTGTAATTGGCTATGGCTCTCAAGGGCATGCTCACGCACTTAACCTACATGAAAGTGGCGTTAGCGTTGTTGTTGGACTTTATGAAGGTTCAAAATCTTGGAAAAAAGCTCAAGATGCTGGTTTAAAAGTTGCAACAGTGGCTGATGCTTCTAAAATGGCTGATTTAATTATGATTTTACTTCCAGATGAAATTCAAGCCGATGTTTATAAACAATCAATTCTACCAAATTTAACTGCTGGTAAAGTATTAGCGTTTGCTCATGGTTTTAATATTCACTATTCTCAAATCGTGCCACCGGCTGATGTAGATGTTATTATGATAGCTCCAAAAGGCCCAGGACACACTGTTCGCTCTGAATACACTGAAGGCAAAGGCGTTCCTTGCTTAATTGCTGTTCATCAAGATGCGACAGGAAGAGCTAAAGATATGGGTCTAGCTTACGCTGCTGGTGTTGGTGGTGCTAGAGCTGGTGTTTTAGAAACTACATTTAAAGAAGAAACAGAAACAGACCTATTTGGCGAACAAGCTGTATTGTGTGGTGGTGTTACTGCTTTAATGCAAGCGGGCTATGAAACTCTTGTTGAAGCTGGATATGATCCTGAAAGTGCTTATTTTGAATGTATCCATGAGATGAAATTAATTGTAGATTTAATTTATCAAGGTGGTTTCTCAAAAATGAGATATTCAATCTCTGATACTGCTGAATTCGGCGATTATCAAATCGGTAAAAGAATTATTACAGATAAAACAAAAGCTGAAATGAAAAAAGTATTGGCTGAAATTCAAGATGGTACATTTGCTAGAAACTGGATTATGGAAAATAAAGCTGGTGGACGTGCTCATTTCCTAGCTACAAGAAGAAACAAAGCTTCTCATTCATTAGAAGCTGTTGGTCGTGAGCTAAGAAAAATGTATTCTTGGAATAATGAGGAATAAAACTTAAATCGTAGTGCGACTGCACTAGATTTAAGTGAATGACTATAAGGTGTGTGAGTCCGTGACGGCTTGTCGTAGGACAAGGCGAACAGGACGAAACCGTACCGAGGAATAAAACTTAAATCGTAGTGCGACTGCACTAAAGTGAAGAAAACAAATAATTAAAGGAGCACAAACTATGAAAAAAATAATATCAACTTTTTTATTGTCCATGCTCCTTTTTTCTCAAGCCAGTGCGACTCCTCTTGCAAACACTGTTAAACCTCAAGAAAAAACAGTGCAAGAACTTATTGTTCCAAAAAAGCTTGAAGAGGCAATTAAAGATTCTATTGTAGCTATTTATGGCAGAGAAAACCTTGATAAAATTTATAATGATATTTTATATATTATTAAAAAAGGAAAAGAAAAAAGGGATGTCGCTTTAAAAGAGCAAGATTTAAAAAGGGACTTTGATTGGTATAAAGAAGAAGTAATATATATGTTCTACCCCGATCAATTCGGAGTAGAAAATCAAAACACACCAAATACTTTTTCTGATTTAATCTCTATGCTTCCATATCTAAAAGATTTAGGTGTAACAACCATATATATTATGCCTTTTGCTGATTCACCTATGTCTGATTCCGGTTTTGATGTGAAAAACCCAAAAAATGTCCGAAACGACCTAGGTGGCATGAAAGAATTTGAACAATTCGCCAAAAAAGCTAAAGAGCAAGGTTTTAAAATTAAGGCAGATTTAATCTTAAATCATTTTTCTGATGAACACCAATGGTTTAAAGAAGCTCTTGCGGGTGATTTAGAAAAGCTTGATTATTTTATTGTAAGAAAAGATATGCCAGAGTATAAGACATATGTTGATGAAAAAATCGGGCATGTGGCAGAGTACAAAGAGCCAGATGGGAAAATTACAAAGCGTCGCTTGATATTTCCTGAAATATCCGATAATCACTATAGAAAAGTGACCATAAAAGGGCAAGATTACTACCTATATCACACTTTTTACCCTTTTCAACTTGATATAAATTTTGAAAATCCGAAGGTATTATATTATGTATTAGAAACTGTGTCCCTGTGGGCAAACCTTGGCATAGATATATTCAGGCTTGATGCTATTCCATATTACACAAAAGAAGAAGGTACAACAGCTGAAAATCTTCCAAAGACCCATCAAATAATTCAGCTTGTATCAGCTTTTCTGCAAGCTATGGCCCCATCTTCAATAGTTCAGGCGGAAGCATGCCAAAAACCAAAACAGATTTTACCTTATTTTGGCAAAGATAAAAAAGTAAAACATGTTATTTTAGGTAGTGAAAAAGAAATTCAAAGAACAGATGAAGTTCAAATATGCTACCATTTTCCATACATGCCTTCAATTTGGGCATCTTTAATTACTGCTGATAATAAGCATTTTTGGGATGCTTATAAAGAAACTCCAAAAATCCCCGATAGTGCAGCGTGGGCGATATTTTTAAGGGTGCATGATGAATTAACCTTAGAAATGGTAAACCAACAAACAAGATCGCTCTTATACGACAGCTTGTCCCCTAAGGGTGCAGCTTTTAGAAAAGGATACGGCATATCAGGCAGACTTGCAAACTTTTTAGACAACGACCCTGATAGAATTGCTATGGCATTTTCAATTATGTTATCACTTCAAGGGGTGCCAATTATATATTATGGTGATGAAATCGGGGTGCAGAATAATTTTTCAAACGCTAGAAAATCAGCATTAAAACGCGAAAAGAAACAAAAAACAGCAAAAAACAAAGTGAAAATGCTTTCTTATTTTGATTCTCGTGACATAAACCGCGGGCCTATTGAGAAAAAAGTGTTTTATAGCGCTAAATCAAGCACAAACTCTTTTAACGCTAAGATTTATAGAAAAGTTAAAAACCTTATCAGAGCAAGAAAATCTACCCCTGTAATGAGCAAAGGAAGTTTTACTCAAATTAAAACTAAAACTCCCGATATATTCGCCTATGTTAGAGAATACAACAACGAACGCGTTATTGTAATAAACAACTTATCAAGCAAAAAGTCACTAGCTCAAATAAGCTTTATTAATGATGATTTTGGTAAAAAAGTAAAAGATGTATATTTTAAAGATATCAACAAGGAAGACAATTTGCGTTTTTAACGTCGCAAAATTTTTGATGACAAGGACAATAAAATTTCCCCATAACATATAGTAAGAGCCAGTGTGTGGCTGACTTTGATATGACTAATTTTATGTTCTTTAGTAAAACATTAAGAATGAAAAGTTTTGATAAGTTTTGTAAAACTTACACTTATTTTGAGTTAGGAATTTTTCGTTTTGGTGAATTACTTAAATATAACAAGGAAGTATTTTACATTTTTTAGTCAATCGAAAGGAGATTCAGATTATGGCTATCGTAGTTAACACAAACGTACAATCATTACAGGTTCAAAACAACTTAACAAGGGTTACAGACTCTATGAACCAAGCAATGACAAGAATGACAACAGGTTTAAAGATCAACACTGCAAAGGATGACGCGGCGGGTCTTGTAATCTCAAAAGCGTTAGACACTCAAATTTCAGGTAACACTGTAGCAAAAAACAACGCTCAAACTGGTATCAACCTAACAACTACAGCGGAAGGTACTTATGACGTAATTCAAGACAACCTATCTCGTATGAGAGACTTGACATTACAAGCAATGAACGGTGGTCAATCTGCTAACTCAATCAAAGCGATTGAAGATGAGATGAAAGCTCGTAACGAAGAGATTAAGCGTATCGCGGAACAAGCAGAATTCAATGGTTTCAAACTATTTGGTGGCGATGATGGTACTCTTGCTACAAACGATGTAGTTCTACAAATTGGTTCAGAGTCAGATTCGACTCAAAACACAATTACTGTAGGTGATAGTATCTTTGGTGCTGCTCAAGCTTCTACATTAATGGGTATGGCTGGTGGTTTAGACCTTAACTGGACAACTGGTGATGGTTCAACGGCTGATCCATACACAACTGCAGTAGATAATACACAGCTTGGCGCTATCCTAGATGGTTTAGATGATGCGATCAACGAAGTTT
>CAYJMX010000061.1:0-7885 GCA_964371485.1 uncultured Gammaproteobacteria bacterium
TTAAAGGTAATATTTTTCATATCGACATTTGCGTTTTTAACAGTTTGAATCTCTCCACCTGATACAACATCAAAGCCAAAACCCTCATCAGAAAGCAGTTTTGCAACGGCGGAAGTCATAAGAGCTTTAGATGCGAACATCATTTTTGTGTTTGGATATCTTTTAAAAGCTTCCTTGTATTCATTTGCAATGCCTCTTAAAGTCTTTTCGCAAACCACATACAAAGGAGTGTCATATGTTTGTGCTAGTTGCACTAAATCACAACCACCTATTGATAAATTGCCCTCTTGATTTGTTTGCGTTGTAATCGGCTTAATATTTTGGTTAATACTCATTTTGACCTAGTTCCTTGCTAATCTGTTGATATGATTGTATCATAAAAAGGGTTCTTGATATATGGAGAAAATAGATGAATATTTTAGATAAGAGTTTATCTCTAAGAAACATAATTATGCTAGTTGTAATAGTCTTAGTTTTGCTTATAGCCTTTAACATAGTGGATATTTTACTTATGTTATTTGCAGCATATGTTATAACTTGCGCTATAAACCCACTAATTTTAAAATTACAAAAATATATGCCAAGATGGCTTGCGGTTTCAATATTATTAATTGCAATGCTTTTAATAGTATCAGGGATTTTTGTTCCATTGTGCGTTATGGCTATAAAACAAGCGGTTTTATTTTTCCAAAATTTCCCTAATTATATTGATGGCATAAAAGATATTTTTGCTTTTAAAGTGTTTGGCTTTTCTTTAGAATCTATTATCAAAATTGAAAATATAAAAGGAGATGCCTCTGCTTTAATTGGAAACTTCCTATCACACTCTTTTGAAATAACAAAAGTGATAGCGGGTTCTTTTACAACAATTTTAGCTATTGCTATTATGATTTTCTATTTATCTTTTGATGAAAATCACATTAAAAATTCAACAATAGCCCTTTTCCCTCAAAAATACAAAAAAAGAGCGGGTGACATTATTGATACTATAAATTTAAAAGTTGGTGGATATTTCTTTGCTCAAGTAATAGCAATGGTTGCTGTTGGTTTAATTACTATGGTGGGGTTATTTTTAATTGGGCAAAAAGATGCGTTATTGCTTGGTTTCTTAACTTTTGTTTTAGATATTATCCCTGTAATTGGTCCAGCAATAGCGGTTACAATTTGTCTTATAAGCGCATCTAGCACAGGGTTTTTAGGGGTGATTTTAACTCTTGTAGTCTGTATTTTAGCTCAATGGACACAAAACCAAGTGCTTCGCCCAATTGTATTTGGAAAATTAATGAACATGCATCCTTTAATGATAATAATTTCTTTATTAATTGGTGCAAGATTCTTAGGGTTCGCTGGCGTTATACTAGGGCCTGCTATTGCTAGTGTCATATGCGTTTTAATAGATGAATTATACATAAAAGAAATTAATTCAAAAAAGGTGTAGTGTGGAACAATTTTTATATTCTGAAAAATTAGATAAAAAACCAAAAATTAATGTAATTTTCGCTTATCCTGCCGTTGAAAGTATTGCTATGGCTTCATTAGGCTATCTTTCAATATTTAAACTGATTGATTTAATGGATGATGTGTTTGTTGAAAGAGTATATTCTGACACTAAAACAACAAGGGCACACATTAAAGATGTAAGTGTTATGGGTTTTTCAACGAGTTTTGAAATTGATATTTTAACTATAATTAAAATGCTTGAAAAATATAATATCCCGCTTCATTATAAAGATAGAGATGACTCTCATCCTTTAATTTTCGCTGGTGGCCCTGCGATTAATTCAAATCCTATACCATTTGCTGAATTTTATGACTTTATTTCAATAGGTGAGGGGCAATTAACAAAAGAGGTCTTGCAGTTTGTAGCTGATAACAAAGACCTATCAAGAGATGAATTATTAAACCATATTAAAGATTTTGAGGGCGTGTGGGTTCCAAAATTTGGCAAATATGATGTAAATGCCATAAAAGACAAGCTTGATGAGCCTGTTTATACGCCAATATTATCTCCTAAGAGCTATTTTAAGGATACTTTTATTATTGAAATAGAGCGCGGTTGTCCTAAAATGTGCAATTTCTGTTCTGCCTCTTGGATGAATTTACCAACAAGATATATAGATAAAGAAAAAGTAAAAGAAGCAATTGATTTAGGGCTTAAATACGCAAATAAAATCGCCTTTTTAGGTGCATTTGTGGCAGGGCACCCTGATTTTGATGAAATTATTGATTACATAAAAGAAAAAAGAAAATCTCAAGAAATTGAAATTTCAATCTCCTCGCTTCGTGCGGATTTAAAAGACGACAAACTATTTAAAGCGCTTGTTGAATGTGGACAAAAAACGGCCACAATTGCTATTGAAGCTGCTAGTCAAAAGATGAGAGATTATATTAAAAAAGATTTATCAGAAGATGAAATTATAAAAACTGTTGATATGGCACAAAAAGCTGGTTTAAAAGGGCTTAAAATATATACCATGATAGGTTTCAATCAAGAAACGCAAGAGGATATTCAAGCGCTTGTTGATTTAGCAAAGAAATTAAAAGAAAAACACAAAGGTTTTGACTTAACTTTCTCACTTTCAACCCTTGTTCCAAAGCCACACACGCCATTTGAAAGTATTATGCGTGAAGATTCAAAATCGCTTGAGAAGAAAATTGAATATTTAAAAAAAGGATTGCATAAACTAGGGGTGAATTTTAGACCCTCAAGTGTTGATTGGGACTCTATTTCATCAATTTTATCTCGTGCAGATTTTTCAATGTTTGAATATTTAATTGAAGTTGTAAAACAAGGCGCGAAGCTTGGCGCATTTAAAAATGTTTATAGAGAGTTTGAAAAAACCCACGGTTTTAAAAAGTATGAACAAGCCATTAAAATGCCTTATGACAACACAAAAGAGGGCACTCCTTGGGATTTCATCAAATGTGCGCCAAAAGATTTATTAGATAAAAGAAAACAACAAATTAAAGATTATTCGTAAAAATCAACTTTACCTGTATCAAGATGATAATAAGCAGGAATGATTTTCACATTATTTTTTTTCATATATTGTGCTAGTTCCTTATCTTCATCTAGAAGCTTTTTCACAGTCAATCTGGCATGTTCTTTTGTAATTTCATCATAATCTGTAATGCCATCTTTAGAGCATTCA
Source organism: uncultured Gammaproteobacteria bacterium (assembly GCA_964371485.1). Classification (GTDB taxonomy): domain Bacteria; phylum Cyanobacteriota; class Vampirovibrionia; order Gastranaerophilales; family Gastranaerophilaceae; genus CAYJMX01. The sequence goes on from CAYJMX010000061.1 coordinate 3,153, forward strand.
CAAAGCGCAGGTTCAATTGATTCTTTTAAAGATTCAATATATTTTGAACCCTTAGTGTCAGTTACTGTTGCTTTTATTGCGCCACAATCTTGATGCCCCATTACAACTATAAGCTTTACCCCAAGGTGCAAAACGGCATATTCAATACTTCCTATGATATGATCATCTAATACATTTCCAGCGTTTCTTATTTCAAAAAGATCCCCCAGCCCTTGATCAAAAATCAACTCAGGAGGCACTCTTGAATCAGAACAAGAAAGAATAACAGCAAAAGGATGCTGCCCTTTAAGCATTTCTTTTCTTCTTTTCTTAGTTGAATCAGGGTGTTCTAGGTGCATTGTTTGAAAATGTCTGTTGCCTTCTTTTAGTTTTTTAAGCGAGGCCTTTGCACTTAAATTATCGTAATTTGAAGCGAAAACGCTTGTTTGTATAAAAATTGTTGTTAATAAAAAAATTAGTATTTTCATCATATCTGTACCCTTTTTCTTTTATTATAGGACAAAGAAAAAAGACAATAAAAAATAGTTTTAATATATTGTTACACTTGTCGTATAAAATTGGTAGAACTATGTGTATAATGTGGAATTATAGTATATAAATATAATTTCCATTGCAAGAGTCTAATTCTTTTAAAAGTATCCCCGCCAGTGCGTTTAAGGTGATTTATGCAAAAATTTTTCATGTCAAAAAAAACTTTTGTTATTTTGTTGTCGACTTTTTTATTAATTTTGACAACACAGTTTAAGGACGCTTATTATAAATATCAATTTGGCTATTTTAAAACTATCGGTGATACAAATTTTGAAAGAGAATTTATCGATTTTGGAAACAGAATAATACCTATAGCAGACTCAATTTTAATGTTTGATGAAACAACACAAGATCCCATATCAAATGTTGAAATTTACGATCCTCACAATGAAACCTTCGTTTTAAGAAAAGACATAGGTGAAATAATTTATCCACATCAACAAGTGGTGAAGCTTAATGAAACAACACTTCTTATTGTTAGATTAAAAAACCCTAAAACGCAGTTTATTCCTTATAAACCAATTCATTATGAATTTGTTTTGTATGATGTTATAAACAATAGAGTGTTTGCAAAAAGAAACTATATAAGTCACAGCCATGATTTTGCTATTATTCCTTTAAAAAACGGCAAAGTTTTAATAATTGGTGGAAACAAGCCAACGCAAGGGACAAGGAAATACGCTGAATCAGGATATGAAAAAGTAAAAAAAGCCGAAATTTTCAATCCAAGAACGCTCTCAATTGATAGAATCGAAGATTCTAATTACAGTTATTGTGCTACAACAATAAGAAACCGCCCGTTTATACATTTAAATGATGGCATAATTTTGTATTCAAAAATATACGAAAAAAGAGTATTTGAAAAACTTTCCTATAATGATTATTCTTTTAAAAAAATAAAAACGCCTCCAAAAAGAGGTAAAATTTTCACTTTTAAAAATAATGAATTTATTACCATGCACGTCAAAAGTCTTAAAGGAAAAGGTGCTATAAGAAAATACAAAGTAGTAGATGATAAAATTGAACAAGTTGGTGTTGACTTAAATTTAAGAAATTTATATACAAATTGGATGTTTAATGCAGCCAAGATAAATGATACAACGCTTCTTATAACAGGCGGTACATATGGTAGAGAAAACATTTTTAAGATTTTAGACAACAGCGCCTATCTTTATGATTATCCCTCAAATCGTTTAATAAAAATAGATGAAATGAAATTTAGAAGAACATATCACTTTAGTGTAAAAACGCAAGATGGCGTGATTATTTTTGGTGGTAAAGGAAAAGATAAAAAAACTGCAGAGAAATTTGTCATTGGAAAAAAATTAAAATAACCTTACACTAAGAGCGCTTAAAAGAGTTTGAGGATTTAGATTATAAACATTTTTCATCTCACCCATCATTAAAAGTCCGCAATCATCACATTCTTTTTCATCTTTTATGGGACACTTATCATATTTTTTTCCATCAGGGGTTATAAAATTTGTCATAAAACAACAGCTATTATCAACTTTTTCCTTTGAAGATAATAGTCCAGAAAAAGAATTCATAATTGGATATTTTTCTTTTTTTAATTTAATTATTAAATCAATAAGTTCGTTTTTTTCTTCTTTTTTAATAAATAATTCATCATTTTTATCACAACTTGTATAGAAATTAAGTGCTATTTTATTTAGAACTGGATGATTTTTAACAAATTCAACAGTTTTTTTAATGTCTTTTTTATTTAACTGGCTTATAACCATATTAACATTGACCCTGCCTCTTAATTTCTTGTTGTTTTTTATAAGTTCAAGATTTTCAACAATCTTATCAAAAGATTCTTCTCCTCGATTTAAATTGTGAGATTCTTTAGTTCCATCAATACTGACCCAGATTAAATCAGCATTATCGATTTCAAGCGGGTTTTTTAAATTTGTTGTAATAGTAGTTGAAAAAAATCCAATTTTTTTTGCTAGTGTAATTAAATCTTTAAGCGCATATTTTTTATTGTCTTTAATGTCTTCCCACAGTGTAGGTTCTCCCCCTTCAAAATCGACAAATCTTGAACCAAGATTATAAGAATAAATTAATTCCCTCTCAATCTCATCATATGTTTTTGAATATTTTTCGTTCTCGATAACATCACAATGCTTGCATTTTAGATTGCAAATGTTATTTATAAACAACACCGGTTGAAGTGGGATTTTTTTCTTTAAAATTCTTACTTTATAAATCCAAAATAGAAAATATAAAAACTTTTTTACCATATTAAATATCCAAAAATTATTATTAAAACATTAGCTAAAAGTATGTTTCTTGCAAAATACCACCTTATCATAAACCAATCAAGCCCCTCGTTTTCTATTTTTTCCCAATTGGGCATGTTGCCCATAAAAAAATATCTTTTATGCTTTTTTTCTGGATTAAATTCAAAATCATACATTAAATAGAAAAGATATAAATTTAAAGGTAGTGATAATAGGCATACTAGTGCGTGTTTTGAAATTATATTAAAATATTGTGCTAAAAATATTATTAAATAAGGGAGAAGGACAAAAAGCAAAAGGGCAAAAAGTTTTAATTCTTTTTTATCTAAAATTACCGCAAGCGTATTTTTCTCTGCTGCTTTATCTGCCTTAAAGTCCATTATAGAATGCGTATAAATTATATTCACAATTAAAAAAGAAAAATAAATTGAAAAAATTAAAAGCTCTGTGCTTAAAGTGTTTGTCATAGAATAATACACCCCACTCATTAAAAGTGGGCCAAAAATTATCCCAATTGAAATTTCACCTAATCCTCTGTAGCTTAATTTAATTGGTGGGGCGCTATAAAAAAAAGAAATAAAAGCGCCAAGTAGCGCTATATATAGTATTTTTATGTCAGTAAAATATAAAATAATCGCGCCAAGTGATATGGCGATAAGGGCGAAAAATAAAGCAACAAATAAAACTTTTTTTGGACTATTTTCTTTAAAATATTCACACTTTAAAAGCCTTGCCCTTATTCCACTTTGCCCTAATTCATTTCTTTTTTTCACTGAATTTGATTTAAAATCAAAATAATCATCTAATAAATTTGCACTTAAATGGGCAATAAGTACGCCAAAAATTGCCACAAGTCCTAAAGCCCAATTTGAATTAGGCGTTTTTAAGGCGAATAAAAAAGCCAAAAGACAGGGAATAAAGCTTTGAACTAAGGAAACAGCACGAGCGTTATTAAGCCAATTTATAATCGAATTTTTTTCCATTGTTTAATTTTCTCATAAAAAAGCACTATAAAAAACCACAATATGCACTTATAAATATAATTTATACAATTGAATTTAATAATAATAATTATTATAATAAATACTATAGTGGTGATTCAAGGGTAAATAATGGAATTAATTAAAGAATACTTTGGCGACACAGTAGTGGCAAAGGTGTCGGGTACAATTGACATAGAAACAGCAGACGTGCTTGAAAATGAATTGTTTGATGAAATTAAACCATATTTAAAATATCTTGTGATAGATATTTTAAATGTTGATAATATTTTTAGTTGTGGGTTAAAAACTTTGTTGAAATTACAAAGTGCTATGCAAGAAAATGATGGTGAGTTAAAAGTTTATAATCCATCAAATCAAGTATCTAAAATTTTTGAAATAACAGGTTTTTCAGAGATTTTAGAAATAAAAAGAAATGTTTAAATCAATTAATGCAAAAATATTTTTAATAACATTTGTTTTGCTGGTGTTGTTTGTGGTTCCGGCAACGCTTTTTTCTGTTGAAATATTTATTTCAAACAAACAAAATGTAGAGGCAAAAATTGAATCTTCAATAGCAAATAAAATTGAACTCATAAATCGTGGAATAAACAGGATGCTTGAAGCTTCAAGGATAATTTCCTTTATGGGTGAATCTTATTACCGAATGAAGAATCAAGAAAAGCAGAAATTCTTGATCGATCCTCTTGTGCATATATTGCAAAAGTATCCGTATGAGGTTTATGGTGGCGTTTTTTATGAACCGTACAGAAAAAATATAAACAAAAAACATTATTATTCATTTATAAGATATTGTCCTAAAAAAGGCCTTAAAGACTACACGGGTGAACTCAACTATGATTATCTTCAAAGTGAATGGTATAAAGATATTAAAAATCAAATACTCTCTGGTGCAGAGTATGCTTGGCTTAAGCCTTATGTTGAAGAAGAAGGTGTAAATTCCCTTATGACA
>CAYJMX010000062.1:0-7825 GCA_964371485.1 uncultured Gammaproteobacteria bacterium
AGTAAGGTTGAAATCTTTATAATGAGTCGTATAAAAAAGTATATAATATTTGCATTTGCTCTAATAACAAGTTTCTTTATTTGCGCTACAACTGCTTTTGCCTCTAGTGATGACGCTCAAGTTGCCTCCAGTCAAATACTTGAAGTGAGCTTTGAAGAGTCTTTAATTCTTATGCTTGAAAATAACTCAGAATTAAAAGCACTTGAAAAAAATATTATACAGAAAGATTTTGAAAGAAAATCGGCAATTGGCCATTATATGCCTAAAGTTGCGCTTAATTCTACTTATATGCATTTTTCTGAAGATATGACTGTGCAATCTCATATACCCACTCCGGCTGGCACTATGAATGCTACAACTTTGCTTCAAAACAAAGATGTTTTTGTAGCTGGTGGTGGAATTGTGTGGAATATATTTACTGGTGGTAAAATACTTGCAAATCATAAAGCCTCAATTGCAAAGCTCGATGGCGCTAGTCATCAGTATAATGCGACAAAAAATACATTAATAGCGGAGTTGGTTAAAAGATATTTTGGTTTAATATTGGCTTTTGAGGTTGAAAAGGTAAAAGGTGAATTATTGAGTGCCACTAAGGAGCATTACGATAATGCGCTACTTCTTGAAAAAGAGGGTGTAATTGCAAAGTCTCAAAGACTAATAGCGCAGGTTGCATTTGACAATGCCAAGCGTGATTATTCCGCTTCCCTGAAGGATGTGTCTGTAGCGCAAGAGGCTGTTAAGTCATTAATAAAGGCCGATGTTGCTAATTTATCTGATGTGGTCATAAAGCCGAGTTCAACTCTGTTCTCATATGAAAAAGATATATTACCACTTGGTGAATTTAAAAAGATGGCAAGTCAGAATAATCCTAATTTAAAATTGTTGGATGTTAAATCTGAGCTTGCAAAGCAAAATTATAGAGCAAAAATGGCTGAATTCAGTCCTGTTGTTAGCCTTGTGGCATATGATGTTATAGCGCAAAGCCAGCTTTCACCTACTGTTCCTCAATGGGGTGTGGGGGCAACGGCAAACTTTAAACTTTTTGACGGCCTTTCTACGGTGAATAATTTAAAATCAGCTGGTGTTCAAAAGGAAATTGTAGAACATCAAAAAGAAGATGCACTCATTAAGGTTGATGCTCTTGTTACTAAGCAGTATCGTGAGCTTGAAAAATATTTAGAGCAGTGTAAGAGTTATGACTCCTCTATAAAAAGTGCACAAGAAGCGCTCAGGGCTGTTACCATTGGATTTAAAGAGGGATTTAATACATCATTAGATGTTGTCGACTCTCAATTGATGCTATCTAGGGTGAAAGCCCAGAGATTACAGAGTATATATAATTTCGATGTTACGCTTTGCGAGCTACTTGCAACCGCTGGCGCAGCTGAAGATATCATTTTATATGTAGGAAATTCAAACAAGGAAGAGTTATAATGGCAAAGAAATTTTTTATAGCAATAGTTGTAATATCATTGGCGTTAATTTCATTAATCGCGCTCACAAGGTATGAAAAACATACAATTTTACAAGGCGAGGTGATGGTTAAGGAGTTGCATTTATCCTCAAAAGTTCCATCTAGGGTGGAAAAATTACACGTAAAAGAGGGGCAAAAAGTTTCTAAAAATGATGTGCTGATTGTATTTTCTATACCAGAACTGGAATCAAAGGCTCAAGTTATAAATGCCGACTTAAATTATGCAAGAAAAACTTATAACAGAATGAAAAATTTGTATGAAAATGGTGTAATTGCGCAACAAAAACTTGATGAAGCAAGGGCCGCATACTCTAAGGCACAAGGTGCTTATGGTGGTGTTGCTTCTCTACTTAAAGAAAACGAGATTGTTTCACCAGTAGATGGCGAAATTATGACTATAATGGCTGAAGAATCTGAGCTTGTAAATGCGGGCTATCCTGTAATTAATATTGCCAATATGTCTGATATCTGGGTTAATTTTTATATTAAAGAAGATATGATGTCTTCAATTAGAATTGGCGATGTTCTTGATGTTAAAATACCGGCTCTTGGTGATGAATCACATAAGTTTAAAATTGATTACATTTCTACTACTGGCGACTTTGCAACATACAGAGCAACAAACGCTAAAGATGCTTTTGATGTAAAAAGCTTTAAAATACAGGCGCGTCCTGTTGCCCCTATTGAAGGCTTAAGGCCTGGAATGAGTGCATTATTTAATCTAGACAAGGTGTAAAATGGGTTTTTTTGCTGTCGCTTCAAGAGAATTGCAAAAAATTAAGGCCAATCCGGCCATCTTAATAATTATCCTTGCCTTGCCACTATTTTTAACATTTTTAGTTTTTCAAACTTTTAAGCTAGGTATTCCAACGAACTTGCCCATTGTTGTTATGGATTACGACAAATCTTCTATCAGCAAGCAGCTGGTTACTGAATTTTCTTTGACTCGAACAATCGAGGTAAAGTATCAACCAAATGACATAATTGATGCTAAAAAATTATTGGCTGATTTAAAAGCATACGCGCTTGTTGTCATACCAGCCGAATTCGAAAAGGATATTTTTAACTCAAGAGTGCCAAAGGTAATACTTTATTATAATAATCAAACTCTGCTAATAAGTGGCGCTATTGTTGGAGACATAACAACAGTTGTTAAAACATTTATGGTCAAAAGTAATATTTTAAAAAAACTAAAAGGGGGCGAAAGTTACCAAAAAGCTATACAGTCAACGAATCTTGTTAAAGTTGTTAATAGTCCAATTTTTAATCCAAAAGTGAATTATTTTGATTTTATTGCCATAGCAAGCTTTGCACATATTCTGCAAATGGTCATTATATTTACGTCAATTTGGTCTTTTGGAACAGAATTTAAATTTGGCAAAACACATGAATTGATTAAAACTGCCGGCGGCTCTGTGTTTAATGCCGTGCTAGGCAAAATGTCTGTTTATTTTTCAATCTTTTCGGCCTTTCTGCTTTTTGTCTTTTTTGTTTATTTTAAAATTTATAACGCCCCATTAAATGGAAGTTTTTTGTTAATTGTTCTATCGAGTGCTTTTTATATTTTTTCATATCTAGCTATAGGCGCTGCGATTGTTACAATGACGGTAAATTACCGTCTATCATTAAGTTTGGCTACTTTTTATACCGGTATGGCTTTTGCTTTTGCAGGTGTTACCTATCCGATAACCCAAATGCCAATGATTGCACATTTTTATAGCCAGTTGCTTCCAATGACACATTATGTTTCCATTTTGCTTGGACAATCACTTAAAGGCAGGCCGCTTGAATATGAGCTATATTCCCTTGTGGCGCTTGTTGCTTTGTCATTTCTCCCATTTTTATTAATTAAAAAACTTAAAAATAATCTAAAAAATGAAAAGCTTTGGGGGAAAAGCTAATGTTTTTGCAAATTATTAGAGATGAATTTAAGAAAATATTTTCAGATAAAGGTGCAATTTTAATCCTTATAATAGGCGCACTTTTGTATTCAATTATATACTATATCCCGTATTCAAATGATGTCGTTAAAGATGTAAAAATAGCCGTGGCCGATTTTGACGATTCTAAAAGTTCAAGTAGATTCATCGCAAAACTCGATAGCACAAGGGCTATAGAAGTTATAGATGCGGGACTCTCTCTTCGTGATTTGAAAAACCAAGTCTATAAATCAAACATAAGTGGATACCTAGTTATTGAAGAAGGTTTTGAAAAAAACCTGTTTAAAGGCGAGCAGGCTAATGTATCTTTATTTGTCGACAGCTCTATTGTAATCACATATAAGGAAGTTTTGTCTGCCGTTCACAGCGTTTCTTCTTATTTTGGATCACAGTTTGAAATTGCAAATCTTATAAATATAAAAAAAAGCCCTGAATCTGCTAGGGCACAAATTGAACCAATTGAATTTAAACAAATTCCACTTTTTAACGTTTCAGGTGGATATTACGGGTATATTTTCCCACTTGTACTAATTATGATAATGCAGCAAACGCTTCTTGTTGGATTGGCGCTAATAAATGCCACAATGCGCGAAAAAGGCGTTGTTTATAACCCATATGCTAAATCTATTGCATATGTAATATTTGCAAAATCTAGTGCGTATGTTTTTATATACTTAATACACGCACTGTATTTCTTCTTTTTGTACCCTATTATTTTTAAATACCCATCATACTTTAACCTAATGTCACTTTTTGTAGTTCTGGTGTATCTATATTGCGTCAGCTTTTTAGGCCATGCACTTGTGTATTTCTTTAAAAATAGAGAAAATTGCATATTGGCGCTTGCTGTAATGACATTACCTATGCTCTATACAGCTGGATTTGTTTGGCCAACACAAAATATACCGATGTTTATAAATATATTAACAAATTTAATCCCATCAACTCCTGCAATGAACGCATTTATCAAGCTTAATCAAATGGGCACAAGTTTTGAACACGTTACAAAAGAAGTTGCAATATTAATAATATTGCTAATCTCCTATTTTCTTTGTGCCTGTTATGTTTCAACAAAAATTTACCCCAGAAAATAGCTTTTGTTTTAAGAATTGTAAACAAAGTGTGAAAACTCCTAATGTTTTTATATTTAATTGCCGATGACGTATGAGTATAAGAAAAAGTATATGTATAAGTAAATAATAACAAGGAGTAGATTATGTCAATTAATCAAATTTTAACAGACATTTTGAGAAAGAATGATTTAAGTGAGTTTCTCTCTGCAGAAGGAAATTCAAATGCAAATTTTGATATTTCAAAAAATGCGCTTTTTGTAAGCATTAGCCCTACTGGTGAAGTAATTATTGATGATGAAGATGGTCAAACAGAAGCATTCACATTTGATCCTCAGGCACTACTGGCTGCGGGATTGATTTCTGATGAAGATGCAGAAACCCTTATGGGTTTAACCGAAGAAGACGGCATTGGTGTTGAAGATGGCACCGAAACGCAATCTCTTTTAACTGAAGCAGGTACTGCAGCCCTTGCCAATACTGCACCAGCTGATGTTGTCAATAATGTTGATGCTCCAGAGGCTGCAGGTGAATCTGGTGCCATTCAAGCAGAACTTGATGGCTTAAATGCTCAGCTTGCAACAGTGCAACAACAAATTGAAGATAGAAAAGAATTGATATCTGAAAAAATGGAAGACATTAAAGCTGCAGTTGCTGATTTAATGGAAGAAATAGAAAATGACTCTGAAGAGGCTGAACTTGAAGCAAAAGCCGCAATTGAAGCCGCTATTGAAGATTATGAAGCTAGAGTATTAAACGGCGAAGAAGTTGAACCAGCTGAAATTAGTGGACAAATTGCTAATATATTAGCTGAGCACGCATTTGATCCAAATTCTTTTGCTGGTAAATTAATGGCAATCGAAACCGATATGACAACAGTGAAATCTATGCAGGGACAATTAAAAACGCTAATGGGCCAAGAAGTAAATTTGATGAGTCAAATTGAAACCAAAGAAGTTGAACTTGAAGAGGCCGAAACTGCCGAGGCTGCTAGAGAGGCAGCTGCATCAAGTAGTGAGAGTTGTGATCCAATTGGTTTCCAATCTGATATTACACTTGAAAATGGTGACACTGTAAAAGCACAGTTTGACCTCGTTTATGCTGAAGATGACGAAGAATCTATTGATGAACTGTCTGACTTTGTAGGTGCAACTGGATATGCTGAAGATGGTGAAGCTGCAGATGGCTTCCAAGAAATCCTTGATATGAATACAGATAATGATGATATGGTTACAGCTGATGAAATGGATGCTGCGGGCGTTAAAGCGGTTATGACGTACACTGATGCTGATGGCAAAGAAGTTCAAGAGCTTGTTTCTATGGATGAAATGAAAGAAATAATCGGCGAAGATGACATTAGTATTGATATTGGACAAGGCTCTTATGTTGAAGCGCAAAATGGCGTATCAACCGAGTATATAGGTACTGATAACCCGTTCAACTTTGAATCAAATGAAAATAATGAACTGTTAGCCAACTTTGCAGTTAACATTGGTGATGAGCAAACAATCGGTTATCAAACAGCTGATGAAACAGATTGGCTAGCTCAGAATTATGGCAGCATCATGACAAATGACTTATTAAATGAAATCGAAGCAGGAACGGCAACTGTCGGAAATGCAGTACCTCTTGAAGAAGGCGAAGAGCCTATTCTTGATATGACGCAAGAGAATGCTCAATATATGACAGACTTAGATGCTGAAATACTTGAAGTTGATAGACAGATAGACGCCGTATATGACAAGCTTGAACTCGAAGATGCTGATAAACAAGTGTTTAAAGACATGGCAAAGATCCAATCTGAAGCTGAAATTGAATCTCTTGATATGCAAGCTGATTTGATCGCTGAAGAAGCTGAGGCAGCAGAAGGCGAAGACGAAGTACCAGATGTTGAAGGCGAAGATGGTATTGAGCTTGAAAATGACCTTGAGCCAAAAGTACCAACAGAAATGGCATATCCAACACTGGATCAGTTCTTTTCGAAAGAACAAATTGACCCTGCACAATGTGAAAAACACGAATACATTGAGCTTGACAATGGCAAAGTAAGCGTGTTGATTGACACTCCATTTGGTCAGTACCAATTAACTCTTGATGAGCACCCAGAAAGCTACAAGCAATAATCAATAATTTAAAGCCCCTTTAATTAGGGGCTTTTTTAATGCTATTTTGAATTCACTGTAAATTGCAAAAAGTTTCCAATTAAATTCTCATTCCAGACCTGCACTTCATTTGGCACCTTTAAAACACAAGGTGAAAAGTTCCAAATATATTTTATACCACAATCTATAAGCACTTGCGCCGTTGCTTGGGCGAACTCTCTTGGTACAGTTAAGATCGCAATTTCAGTATTTAAACGCTTTGCTAAATCATCAAGTTTTGAAATGTGGAATACTTCTTTGCCATTCATTGATAAGCCAACTTTGTGTGGGTCATTATCAAATAATGCCAAAATGTTTAAACCATATTTTTCAAAGTTGTCATATTTAGCGAGCGCCAACCCTAGGTTACCTGCGCCAATAATAAATGCGTCTTTCGATTTTTCAAACCCCAATGTGCTCTCTATTGCGTTTTTTAGACTTGATACATCATAGCCAACCTTACATTTTCCTGTATTATTTAGCTTTGCTATATCTTTTCTTACCTGTGAGTCATCAATTCTCAAAAGATGTGCGATTTGCGGACTTGAAATTATTTCAATACCTTTATCTTCAAACTCTATTAAAATGTTGTGATAGAGCGTAAATCTATTTATAACTCTGTGTGATAATTCTGCTTTTTTCATAGTTTTATATCGTGATTTATTTCCTTAATACAAATATATTGTTAAAATGGAAATATGTCAAGATACGGTGTTTCACAAGAATAAAAAATACCCAGCACTGAAATAATGCTGGATATTTGTGACTATATTCACTTTTTATATACTAGCCTTGGGTAGAAAAAAGAGTACCCCTGATTAAGGCTTTAAACACAGTTGGGCTTAGGCCTTTTGTTTCAATTTCTTTAGATAATATCGAGAGTGATTTCTTTCTAGATAGACCTTTTCTGTACACTCTTGTTTCCCTTAATGCTGAATATTTATCAGCTAGGGATAAGATCTCTTGGTTAATATCGGTTTTGTACCCATCAATAGCAGGTGGATAGCCTGTTAGATTTGGGTTTTGATGGTGGTATTTAATTAAATCTAATGTCTTTTTATTTACATCAGTATCTTTTAAAATTTCATAGCTAAATGTTGAATGTAGCTGCATAATTTCAAATTCTTCAGGTGTTAACTTGCCACTTTTATTTAAAACTTCAGATGGAATTATTACTTTACCAATGTCGTGCAACATAGC
>CAYJMX010000063.1:0-3974 GCA_964371485.1 uncultured Gammaproteobacteria bacterium
AGTACAACGTTGAAAAAGCACAACGCGGCATGATCTATGTTGATGAAATTGATAAAATTGCAAGAAAGTCTGAAAACCCTTCTATCACTCGTGATGTATCGGGCGAAGGTGTTCAACAAGCATTGTTAAAAATGATTGAAGGAACTGTTGCAAACGTACCACCACAGGGCGGAAGAAAACATCCTCATCAAGAATTTATTCAAATCGACACATCTAACATCTTATTTATCGTAGGTGGAGCGTTTGTTGGATTAGAAAAAATTGTTGAAAGAAGAGCAGGCGAAAGTTCATCTCTTGGTTTTGGCGCAAAAACAATGTCACAAGAGCAAAGAGAGCTTGAAGCACAAAAGCTTCTAAAGAAATTGCAGCCTGATGATTTATTAAAATTTGGTCTAATTCCAGAATTTATTGGAAGAATTCCTGTGTACACTGTTCTAGACCAATTAGATGAAGAAACGCTTAAGATGATTCTAACTAAGCCAAAAAATGCTATTGTAAAACAATACAAAAAGCTTCTTGAAATGGATAGTGTTGAGCTTAAATTTGAAGATGAAGCAATTAATTCAATTGCTAAAGAAGCAATCAAAAGAAAAACTGGTGCTCGTGCACTTCGCTCAATTGTTGAAGAAATCATGCTAGATATTATGTATGAAATACCTTCAAATCCTGATATCAAAGAGTTTTCAGTAACAGCTGATATGATTAATACAACTAAAGAACCTGATCAAGACAAAGCTGAATTAATTAAACTACCTAGAAAAAAAAACTTAAAAGTTAAAGAAGACATAGCTTAATTAAGCCTAAGAGGGAATATGAAAAATATATTTAAACTTTTTGTAAGTATAATAGCCGTTGCGATTTTAGGCGTAAATGGCGCAATAGCACAGACTTTTCCAGATGTAAATCAAGAGCACTGGGCGTATGAGGCTGTTGAATTTTTATATGAACACGGCGTTATAAAAGGTTATCCTGATGGAAATTATGTTCCTGATGCTGAAGTAACAAGGGCTGAATTCTGCGCTATGGTAGTGTCTGCGCTTCGTTTACGCGAAAAGACAATTGACTTTATAAAAGAATATAAAGATGTGCCTCAAAACCATTGGGCGCACAATGATATAAGACTAGCCTCTTTTTATGACCTTGTATTAGGCACTCCAGATGGCTTTTTCTACCCTTCTGATAAAGTAACAAGAGCTCAAGTTATCTCTGTTGTTATGAATTCACTATCAACAAACGATATCACTCAAGAACAGGCTATTGAAATTTTATCAAAATACCCTGATGCGGGTGATGTTCCTGCTTGGGCACTATTAAAAACTGCAAAAGCTGTTCAAAATGGCTTAATGTATAACACTCCAGGGCATGAACACACATTAGAACCTAACAGAAACGCACTTCGTGGCGAGCTTGCAATGTTTATATATAACATGATGAATCAAGTTGCCGTGCGTCCTGCTCCAAAACTAGAAGAGAAAAAACTTCCAGTTTTTAAAGATGGATATGTTATTGAAGGCGCTTATTTTGATGAAGATGAAATTGTAATTCCAGCGGGTACGATTTTGCCTCTTGGAATATATGAATGTATTGATGGACAACACGCAAAAGTGGGCGATGCTTTTCAAGCAAGAGCGCATGTGAATTTTGTTAATGCCGATAAAATTCTTTTAATTCCAGTTGGTAAAATGTTCAACGGAAAAATCACAAAAGTACAAAAGCCTTTAAGATTCATTAAAAACGCTCATCTGGCACTTGAAACAGATGAAATGCTTTATAAAGATGGTACAGTTCAAGCTGAAGCACATATGTCTTTTGCATATAAAAAGCCAGAAGTTAGAAAAATTAGACACTGTCCACATCTTACAAGAATTAGACATTTTGGAACAAAAACTCAAAAATTGTGGATTCACAAATCTCAAGAGGTTGAATTCACACTGCTTGAGCCTGTGAGAATAAAAATTCTTGATAATTATTATTTAAAATAATAAAAAAAAGATTAATTTTGTTAGATTTTTTTGAAAACATAATTAAAATGTTTATATAAAGATTATAAGGTTTGTTTATGTTTGATAATTTAACTGATTCAACTCAAGGTATTATTCTTGAAGCTCAAAATATAGCTAAAGAATATCAAAACTCTTTTATAGAGCCCGCTCATATTTTATATGCTATGGCAAAAAGCGACACTGGCGCCTCTTTTGAGTTGTTTTCTGAACTGAAAATTAGCAATAATTTGTTTAAAGAAGACATAAAAAATATAATTTCAAATTTAGCAAAGGTGTCTAACCCACCTTTACAGCTATATTTTTCAAAAGAAACAGCAAGCTTATTTGAAGTAGCATCTGATGAGATGAAAAATTTAAAAGATAAATTTATTTCTGTTGAACATATATTGCTTGCTATGGCTTCGTTTTATTCAAATGCTCAAAATTCAGATTTAAAAAGAATTTTTGAAAAATATAACCTTAATAAAGACAGAATTTTACTATCTATGAAAAAAATAAGAGGGGATAAAAAAGTGAACTCTAAAAATTCAGATGAAGATTATAAAATAATGGAAAAGTTTTCTATTGATTTAACTGAGCGTGCTAAATCTGGCAAGCTTGACCCTGTAATTGGGCGAGATGAAGAAGTTAGAAGAATTATTCAGGTATTAAATCGAAAAACGAAAAATAATCCCGTTCTTATTGGTGAAGCTGGTGTTGGTAAAACCGCCATTGTAGAAGGACTGGCGCAAAGAATTATTCGAGGCGATGTGCCAGAGAGCCTTAAAGACACAAAGCTTGTGGCGCTAGATATTGGCGCATTAATCGCTGGTGCTAAGTTTCGAGGCGAATTTGAAGAACGTTTAAAAAAAGTTATAAAAGAAGTTGAAAAATCAGAAGGTTCAATAATTTTATTTATTGACGAGTTGCACACAGTAGTGGGCGCTGGCGGGCAAGAGGGTTCAACAGATGCATCAAACCTTTTAAAACCAATGCTTGCTCGTGGTGAGATAAAAACGATAGGTGCGACCACTGTAAATGAGTATAGAAAATATATCGAAAAAGATCCAGCGCTAGAGCGCCGTTTTCAACCAGTAAAGGTGGATGAACCAACTGTTGAAGACACGATTTCTATTTTAAGAGGGCTTAAAGACAGGTATGAAGTGCATCACGGCGTTCGCATTTTAGATTCTGCCCTTGTTGCTGCGGCAAAATTGTCTGATAGATATATTACAGACAGATTTTTACCAGATAAAGCAATTGACCTTGTCGATGAAGCGGCAAGTTCAATTAGAATTGAAATCGATTCTATGCCAATAGAATTAGACATTTTAGAGCGTCAAAAATTACAACTTCAAATTGAATTGCAGTCTTTAAAGTCTGATAATCAAAATGAAGATAAGATTTTAAAATTAACAAAAATTCTTGAAGACATAACTAAAAAAGCTCAAACTTTAAAAAGCCAATGGGAAACAGAAAAAAATACCCTTAAGGGTGAAGTTGGCATAAAAGGTGAAATTGAAAAAGTAAAAATTGAAATTGAAAACGCAGAGCGTGAGGCTGATTTACAAAAGGCGGCAGAGCTAAAGTTTGGGAAATTACCAGAACTTGAAAAACAGCTTCAAAACCTTGAAACTAAAGAAACAAATAAAAATACTCTTTTAAAAGAAGAAATCGATGAAGACGACATCGCGCAAATTGTTGCAAAATGGACAAACATCCCTGTTACAAAGCTTGTTGAAGAAGAAACCAAAAAATTAATTGATATGGAAGAAATTCTACACGGCAATGTTATTGGGCAAAATCAAGCAGTAGAGGTCGTTTCTGATTCTATAAGACGTGCTCGCTCTGGACTTAAAGATCCAAAACGCCCAATTGGTACTTTTTTATTTTTGGGGCCAACAGGTGTGGGCAAAACACAGTTGGCTAAGGCGTTGGCGGAATTTATGTTCCAAGATGAAGACGCCCTTATAAGAATTGATATGTCAGAAT
>CAYJMX010000063.1:4027-7806 GCA_964371485.1 uncultured Gammaproteobacteria bacterium
CGGACAATTAAGCGAAGCGGTCAGAAAAAAGCCATATTCTGTTGTGCTTTTTGATGAAATTGAAAAGGCGCATCCAGACACGTTTAATGTTATGTTGCAAATTTTTGACGATGGTAGATTGACAGATTCAAAGGGCAAAGTTATTGATTTTAAAAACACAATTATAATTTTAACTTCAAATATTGGTTCTGATATTATTTTAAATAAAACACTAAAAGGTGCGTTATCACAAGCTGATAAGGAGCAAACTCAAGAAGAAATTACACAAAAACTAAGAGAATATTTTAAACCTGAATTTTTAAACAGAATTGATGAAACCGTTTTCTTTGATGCGCTTTCTATGCAAGATTTAAAGCATATTACAGATATTCAAATTAAATATTTAAAAGAGCTTTTAAAGGAGCGAAAAATTGAGGTTGAAATTACTCAAGAAGCTAAAGAAAAGCTCGCTCTTGAAGGCTACAACCCAATTTATGGCGCTCGACCATTAAAAAGAACGATAAGACAATTAATTGAAAACCCTTTGTCTAAGGCGCTTTTAAAGGGCGAATTTAAAGATAATGACACAATTATTATTGATTATAATAATGATGAAATTGTTTTTAAAAAAGCTTAATTAACAAGTGAAATATCAGCGATATCAGGATCTAGAAGGCGTTTTCCGCTATCTATAAATTCTATTTGCAATAAAGAACGATTCGCATAGCTCACAACTTTTACAACTTCGCCTGTGCCATATTTGTCGTGCGACACTTTATCGCCAGATTTAAATTCGTGCGTATTTTTCTTCTTTTTCTCGCTATATATAGGTAAATCAGCTGCAGCCGATCCTGTATCTTTCATTTTATTTAAATCAAGAACCGTTTTCTCATCAATCTTTAAAGCACTAGTAGCACTTTGAGTTTGAACACTAGCACTAGAATTATCAATAACATCAGAAAAACGAGCTTCAACAGATTGTGCTGCAATATCATTTAATGAAAAATTGTCTTGTGCTTGTGCTACAACTTCTTGCGCAATAGGCTCTTGAACACTATGTGCTTCAACCTTTAATTCTTCCGCTTTTGGTTCTTGAATCATTACTTCTTCTTGAATGTTTTGAACAACTTGCTTTGGTTCAGAGAATTTTTCTTGAATCTGACTCAAGATTAAATCCTCTTCGCTTTGTTGTTCATCTTGTTCAACAATAGGCTCTTGGGCTGTAATATTTTTTACAACTTGATTAATAAGGTCTTTAACAAGCTCTTCTTTTGGAATTTCATCTTCTTTATCATCTAGATGAATCTCGCAAACAGCACCTTCATCGTCTTTTTGTTCTTCTTGATTAAAATTCTCGATGATGTGTTCTTCAATCAACTCTTCTTCAAAGTCTTCTTGATAATCTTGTTCAAGGTCTTCTTGATAAGCCTCTTCAACACTTTGCGTTTTTGGTGCTTCTTCTTCCTGAGGGTTTATTTCTTCTTCAAAGTCTTGTTCTTCTTCATCTAAAATTTCTTCAATTTTGAATTGAACGGGTTTATATTCTGGCTCTTTAGATGGAACCCTTGCTGTAACTTCTTTGTTTTTAGAAAGATTTTTTAGCTTATTTTTCTTTATATAAACTCTTTTTTCTTCTGTCCCTTGTGCGGTTTCTTGTTCTACAACTTGCTCGGCTTCTACATCTTCAACGGTTTCGATCACTTCTTCTTGAGCATAATTTTCTTCTTGAGTTTGAACTGGCTCTTGAACTTCTTTATAATTAACTTCTTGTATTTGTGGCTCTTGAGTTTGAACTTCTTCAACAATTTCTTCTTCAAATTCTTCAATAAAAGAATTTGTTTGAGGCTTCATGATGTAATCACTATCATCCTCTTGAGGTTCAAGGTTAATATAATCATCCATGTTTTGAACAACAGGAGAAACCTCTTCTTGCACTTCTTGAACTGGTTCTTGATTGTTAATCACGTCATAATAATCAAGCTCATCTTCAGATATAACATCTTCTTGAGGTTCAAAATTCTCATCTCTTGTTTTGTGTTTAAAAGCACCATCAGAATAATTTTTATCATTTGCGATGTTTAATTTGAATTTTTTAATTGGATTAAATTTATTATCATCTTCTAGAACAAAAATGTCATTTCTCATTGAAAATATGAAATTGTCAGTCTGCTCGCCGTACAATAAGCATTCATTTTTTTGCATAGAATCAATGTGCGAGTTCAATTGTCCAAAATCACGTCTAGCACCAAGGGTTGGAAGCATGATGTAATTATTGGCATGCTCTACTATATTTGGAATTTTTTTATAGCCATAAAGCGCACTTAAAATGAAATTAATTTCTTTTTTATCATTATAAATTAAATTAATAAGGTCGCTGTCACAGTTTGTTTCATTAACCCTTAAAAACATAAATGTGTCTTCAGGCGTGTTTTTAATTATGTATTCATAGATTATTCTATGCCACATAACTTTCACTTTTGAAAAATCAAGAATAATAAGTGGGTTTTTCTCTATTGTTTTTTTAATATTAAAATCTTCTTTTAAATTGGCAAAAATGTTGTTTTTTTGATAAACCTTTAATTTATTTAAAAGCAAAAGTAGCTCTGGCATTGGCGTTACTTCATATTGAGCATTAATTACTTTTAAAAATTTATTAAATCTAATAAATTTATCATCTAAAGAATTTGCGTAATTTTGAATTTCATTAAAAATATCGCGACACACTGCTTGAGTTTCAAGCGAGGCATGCGATAGTGCTTTTTCCCAAATGTATTCAATATTTTCTTCATCTAGTGGAAGTTTAAAGTCTTTTGATATTACAACTCGTTTAGCGCCTTCAATTTCAAGTGCTCCCGTGTAATCAAACACAACGGCATGCTTTTGAATTTTACTTAATTCAAGCGCTAGGTGCGAACTTACAGAGTTTGAATTTTCTATTTTATCAGAGAATATTAAGCAATTATTTTTAAGAAACTCAATATTTAAATCAATTTTTTCATCATTGTTAAAGCCTATTCCAAAAGGAATTGATTCATTATTTTCATTAATTAATGTCGTAATTTCACGAAAATCTAACTTTTTAACTTCGCACTCTTTTGATGGAGTGTAGCTGTCATATTCAAACACTTCGCCTTTGTCGTTTACTCTAAAATAAAGTTTAATAACAGCGATGTTTTCTTTAGGATTATATTTATCGTTTGTTATTTCAATAATTTGCGCTAGATATCTAAAATTTTCATCCACGACAAGCAAAAAATCGAGCAGACAAAAGCGCTCGCTAATTGGATTAAAAAGAATTCTTATTGTATCATTCTTAGTATTTAAAGTGTGCATTTATTATTCTCTATCGATAGACTTTTTCTAAATTATATCAAGATATAGATATAATGTAAAATTGTAATAAAAATAATGCATTTACTTAATATTTTTAGAGGGGAAAAATTAAGGAATTACTTGACAGTTTTAATTGTTCTTAATAATATTGTACTATCATCGATAAGCCGATGTGGCTCAATGGTAGAGCAACGGTTTTGTAAACCGTAGGTTGTAGGTTCGATTCCTATCATCGGCAAATTTTTGTAAATTGCAAGTTTAAATACCTGAAACGCTTTGCCCTTGTGGCGCAGGGGTAGCGCACTCCCTTGGTAAGGGAGAGGCCACGAGTTCAAATCTCGTCAAGGGCATATTAAACAATTGATATTTAAATAAAATTTTATGGGTAGGTGCCCGAGTGGCTAAAGGGAGCAGACTGTAAATCTGCCGTCGCAAGACTACGATGGTTCGAATCCGTCCCTGCCCAC
>CAYJMX010000064.1:0-2275 GCA_964371485.1 uncultured Gammaproteobacteria bacterium
AAGCAAATGCTTCAATAGCACAAACAACAAAAACAATGATTCAATCAGCACTTCAAATATAGGAAAAAATAAATGAGCTTTGATGTAAATATGAATATGAATTCAATATCTTCTTATAACAAAATTTTTGATGCCAATTTATCTGCTACAAATAAAAATGTTAACGACGGCACAAATTTTAACGATGTTTTTAATTCGCTAAATCAAGATGAAGCTTTTAATTCTAAAGAACCATTAAAAGCGCAAATTACAGAATTTGTTGGACTGGATGCAATTAATGCTCAAAAAATTGAAGATGTATCTGAAACTTCAAAGTTCGCAAACTCTTTGGGTAACAGTTTGTCAAATGGACTTGAAAATTTAAACGCTACACAAAAAGCAGCAGAAGCTGCTACTGAAACCTTCGCCGCTGGTGGAAATATATCTGTACATGAAGTTATGATTGCTTCTCAGAAGTCTTCTCTATCTATGCAAATGGCAATGCAAATGAGAAACAAAGTTATTGATGCGTATCAAGAATTTAAAAATCTTGCTATTTAGTGTTTAAATTCCTTAACAAATTGAACTATTTTGAAAATAGTTTTAAAATATTGTTGGGTAACTATACGAACAATAAAGAATGAGGATACAGTGAACGAGAATTTAAAGCCACTAACAGATGAAGTCAAAAAAATCTGGGATAAATTTGACCTGAATCAAAAGTTTATGATTACGGCGCTTTTGGTTGTTGCTATGGCTGTTTCCGTGTTTTTTATATTCAAAGCAACAGAGCCTAATTGGTCTGTTTTGTATTCTGATTTAGCAAAACAAGATGTTGCCGCTATCACAGATAGCCTTAAAAAAAGTGGCTATGGTTTTAAAGTGTCTGATGATAGAACTACAATTTTAGTTAAAGACACAGATAAAGAAGATTTAAGAGTATTTGTAGCAGAGAATGACTTAATTCAAGATTCTTCTCCTGGTTTTGAACTGCTTGATGATATGCAATTGGGTTCAACAGATTTTAAAAATAAATTAACAAAACAAAGAATTTTCCAAGGAGAGTTGACTCGCTCTATTGAAAAAATTGCTGGCATTCAAAAAGCAAGAGTGCAACTAGCAGAGCCTGAGCGCTCAGTATTTTCTGATGATGATGAAGCGCCAAGCGCGTCTGTTATTTTAATACTAGATGCTGGCTATAGATTAAAACCTAATCAAATTTTAGCAATTAAAAATCTTGTTGCATATTCTGTTCCAAGGCTTACAAAAGAAAGAGTGTTTTTAACAGATCAATACGGTAATGCTCTATCAGAAGATGTTTCAAAAAATTCTGGCGATATGAATAGCTATAGAACACAATTTGAAAAACAAGCTGCAACAAAAATAAAAGACACATTAGAAACAATTATGGGCAAAAGCAATGTGACAGTTCAAGTTAGTGCTGTTATGGACTTTAATTCAGCTCGCTCAACAATTGAAAAATACACACCTGCTGATGGTTCTCAATCTGGTGTCGTTTTGACTTCGCAGTCTGAAAAAGAAATTTATGAAAAACCACAACCAGTTGTTATAAAAAAAGATGAAGTTTTAGTTGACGCCAATAACCCAGCTGCTGGCACACAAACAACTACAACTGAAACACCGGCGACATTGTCTCAAGCAGATGAAAACTTTAAAAACGTGACAGAAAAAGTGCGTGGCGCTAATTTAAGTTATGAAAAAGAGAAAAATGCACTTAGTTACGCTGTTACAAAAGAAGTTAAACAAGTTGTTTATGCTCCAGGTTCAATTGTGAAATTATCTGTAGCAGTCGCTGTTAACAAGATTTTAACTGATGCTGAGAAAAAAGAAATTAAAGATTTGGTAATCGCAGCTGCTGGCTTAGATGCTCAAAGAGGCGATATTGTTAATGTTTCTAGCTTGAAATTCACAGGATTTGAAAAAGTTGATGATGCTAAATTGTTTGAACACCAAAATCACGACAAATTGCTTGATATCTTAACACTTACGCTAACAAACATTGCACCATTACTTGTAGTATTAATATTGGGGATTATCGCATTGTCTACATTCTCATCCATTCTTAAAAAGCCAGAGCCACCTGTTCAATCACTTGAGGACACTGGCGCTTATGATCCATATCTAATGTCAAGTACAGAAATGGCAGAGGTTATGGAAGAAATTGAAACAGCACCAGAACCGGTGTTTACTTCAATGATTGATAAAAAACGTAATGAAATCTCTGATATCATTATGGGTGATCCACTTGATGCCGCTAGGCTGCTTACATCTTATA
>CAYJMX010000064.1:2285-7749 GCA_964371485.1 uncultured Gammaproteobacteria bacterium
TAAATGCAAACCGAGTTATATATAGAAGCTATGTCTCATTCTCAAAAAGTCGCTGCCCTGCTAATTGTGTTAGGGCCAGCTACCGCATCTGAGATTATGAAAAATATTCAAGACACAGAGGTGCTAGAGCAAATTACACTTGACATTGCTGCGATGAATAAATTACCAATTGAAACACTAGAGGGAATTATTGAAGAATTTCACACAATATTTCAAGCAAACTCAATGCTAGCTTCTGGTGGTATGAATTACGCCAAAACATTACTTGAAAAGGCATATGGTGCAGAGCAGGCGGAAAAGATATTAGATAGATTAGTTACAATATTAAACTCGAATCCATTTCAATTCTTTAATGATGCGGACCCAATTCAGCTTGCAACATCTTTTCAAAATGAAAACCCGCAACTTATCGCGCTTATTCTTGCATATTTAAAGCCAGAACAATCCGCAAAGGTTTTAAACTGCTTATCACCAAGTGTTCAGCATAAAGTGTCTTTAAAAATTGCACAGATGGAAACTACAAATCCAGAGATTATTTCTGAAGTTGAAAAAATTGTTGAAAATAAATTCTCATCTGTAATGGTTCAGGACTTCTCTAAAGCTGGTGGTACAGAAGCACTTGCTTCTATCTTGAACAGAACAGATAGAACAACCGAGAAAAACGTAATTGAGATGTTAGAAGAGCAAACGCCAGAACTGGCTGAAGATGTTCGTTCTCTTATGTTCGTATTTGAAGACATCGTTAACATCGACGATAGAGCTATTCAAAGAATCTTGCGTGATGTTGATACAAAAGACCTTGCACTATCTCTTAAAGGGTCGCGTGATGATGTTAAAGATAAAATCCTTAGAAATATGTCAGAACGTGCTCAAGCTGTACTTCTTGAAGATATGGAATATATGGGTCCTGTTAGAGCTCGTGAAGTTCAAGAGGTTCAAACAAAAGTTGTTTCAGTTATCCGCGCACTTGAAACAAGCGGTGAAATCACTATTGTTAGAGACTCAATGGGAGATGAGCTAATTGAGTAGAAGAATTTTATCTGATAAAGTAAATATCGGAAAAGCTATTGTGCTTGAATTTCCATCCCATGAGCCTGATGCTCTTGAAGAAGAAACGATTGAAATTGAACCAGAAGTTGAAATGATTCAACCTGAGCATGTTGCAATTTTAAAAGAAGAAGCAATCCAGATTATTGAAGATGCCAAAAAGCTTGCAAAGTTGCACCAAGATAATGCTCAAGTTGAAATTGATGCTTTAAAAAATCAGGCACAAGATTCTTTAACTGAAGCCGATAAAACTATTGAAGAAGCCAAGCTTAAAGCTCAAGAGATAATCGAACAAGCTAATCAAGAGGCTATTGAAATTAAAGAAAAGGCTTCTCAAGAAGGCGCTAAAGAAGGCTACGAAGCTGGATATAAAGACGGTGAAGAAAAAATAGCTCAGGAATTAAAACAAAAAGTTCAAGAAATTGATGATTTTGCTCAAAATACTTATGAAATGAAAAATAAGGTTTTAAAATCTACCAAAAGAGAGATGGTAGAACTTGTACTTGCTGTTTCAAAAAAGCTTTGTATCGAATCTGTTGATGAGAGCGCTCTTGCGTTATTAATCGATAAATCTATAAAAATGCTATCTGAAAAGGAAAATATTGAACTTATTGTTTCACATAAATATGCCAATTTATTAAACAATTTATTCAATGGTTCAATTAATGCTCCTGATTTAGAAAATATTGATATTGATAAATTAAGAAATCTAAAACTTTCTTATTCTAGTGGTGTAAGCGAGGATTCTATTATTATTCAGACATCAAAAGACAGGCTAGATTTGAGTATTGAGACACAATTGAATGAAATTTCAAGAGCTTTTGAAATGCAACTGGAATCTGATTTAGTTAAAAATACCGAGGAAGAATAAATTTGAGCGAATTTGATTTATCTAGCTATAAAAACATAGTTGATAATATTAACCCAATTGCAAAAATAGGTTCCGTTGTTGAAATTGTCGGCTTAATCATTGAAGCGGATGGCCCTGTGTCTTCTATTGGCGATTTGTGCTACATAATTTCTGATAATATTGAACCAATTATGGCAGAAGTTGTTTCCTTTAAAGAAAAACGTGTGCTTTTAATGCCATTAGGTTCTATTGATGGCCTGCAAGCGGGCGCAAGAGTTATAAATACTGGATCTGATATGAAAGTAAAAGTGTCAGATTCGCTTTTGGGTCGCGTGTTAGACGGACTTGGAAACCCTATTGATGATTTAGGGGCTTTGCAGGTGGATGGGTATTATTCAACTAATGCGCAATTGATTAATCCATTATCTAGAAAGCCAATTGATGAACCCCTAAGCCTTGGCATTCGTGCTGTTGATGGCTTAATCACTATCGGCAAGGGCCAAAGAATGGGGATATTCGCTGGTTCTGGTGTTGGTAAATCTACCACTATGGCGATGATGGCAAAAAACACTTCAGCTGATGTGAATGTCATAGCTTTAATTGGCGAGCGAGGCCGTGAAGTAAGAGAATTTATCGAACACACATTAGGTGCAGAAGGTATGAAGCGCTCTGTTGTTATTGTAGCAACGTCTGAACAGCCATCTTTAGTTAAAATTAAAGCAGCTTTTGTGGCCTGTGCCATTGCTGAATACTTTAGGGATAAAGGAAAAGATGTCTTATTTATGCTCGATTCTGTCACCCGTATAGCGCTAGCACAGCGTGAAGTCGGATTGGCAGTTGGAGAGCCTCCAGCTACACGTGGGTTTACGCCTTCTGTGTTTGCACTTTTGCCAAAATTTTTAGAACGAGCGGGTACTACTGACAAGGGTACAATTACTGGTCTTTATACCGTTTTAGTTGATGGTGATGACTTTAATGAACCTATATCAGATGCGGCAAGAAGCATTTTAGACGGGCATATTATGTTATCTCGTTCTTTGGCTCATAAAAACCACTACCCTGCTATTGATGTTCTGCAAAGCATTTCAAGGGTTATGAATAATATTGCGTCCCCCGAGCATAAAAAATCAGCGGCATCAATTAGAAACCTGCTTGCAAGCTATGCTAAAAATGAAGATTTAATTTCTATTGGTGCATATCAAAGTGGCGCTGACCCTGTAACAGACAAGGCTATTTCTTTGATGGAAAATATAAATTCCTATCTTATGCAGCCAACAGATGAGAAATCGGGCTTTGAAGAAAGTGTTTCAAAGCTTTTAGAATTATCTGAGCTTTAATTACTCGTCGATACTGTCTTTAAGGCTTAATGAAATTCTTTTATCTTCCGGATTGAATTTTAAAATAATTGTGTCGATTTCATCGCCAACATCTAAAATTGTACCTTTTTCATTTTGATACTGTAGAACTTCATTTTGTGGTAAAAGCGCTTCAACACAAGGATATACTTCAACAAATGCTCCAAAATGTTTAATTCTTGTGATTTTACCTTTAACCTTAGCGCCTTGAGCAATTTTTCCTTGCGCTTCAACCCAAGGATCTGGCTCAAGATTCTTAAGACTTAATGATACTCTTTGTTTATCAAGGTCGATGCCGATAATTTCTACATCAATCTTATCGCCAACTTTAATAACATCGCTAGGATGTTCTACCCATTTCCAGCTAATTTGAGATAATGGCAATAATCCATCAACTCCACCGATGTCAATAAATGCGCCAAAGTCAGCAATTCTTACTACTTCACCTTTAACAACAGCGCCTACTTCAAGCTGGCCAAATACATCTCTTTTTACTTCTTCTAAATTATCAGCAAATACTTTTTTGTTTGATAAAATGAAGTTATTTTGTGACATATCCATTGTAAGGATTTTAAGTTCAATCTTTTCTCCAACAATGCTATCAGGATCTTTAGAGCGAAGATGACTAGATGGCACAAAGCCACGAGTTCCCATAACTTCAACTAAAACTCCACCCTTAACATTTTGAAGAACAAGTCCTTCAACAATTTTATCCTCTTCTTTTGCTTGCTCAAGCAACTTCCAGTTGTACGCTAGAGCTACTTTTTTATAAGAAAGTGTAAATCTTCCATCGTCGTCTTCATCTTTAACGATTAAAAATTCATATTCTTTTTCTTTTTCTAAAACTTTTTCGATATCGTCGTCTTTTTCAATTTTTGCTTCACGAGTTGGACAAATCGCATTGGTTTTTGCGCCGATATCGACAATAACGCCTTCAGAATCATAAGCGCAAGGATAACCTTTTACTAAATCGCCTTTTTGAAACTTGTACTCATACTTAGATAATAATTCTTCAAATTCTAAATCCGTAAGTGTCTTTTTTGGGGTCATATTCCTGTATTCTCCAATATAATTTATCCAATCTAAATTATAACAAATTTTTCACAAATAATATATAGCTTTTTAATAAAAAAAATAAATAAATACGCCAAGAAGATGAGATAAAAGTGTTAAAATCTTTAATTTGAGCGTTGTTTTTGATATGATTTATATGTATATAAAAGGTTGTTATGGGGAAAATAAATTCTAAGCCAGATGCCAATATTGCCCAAACTGGGCTTAGGTCTCTTTTTATTCTTCAATTATTAATAAAAGAGCCTATTTCAAAGACCCATATTTTAAACAAAATCGAAAACCATTCTTTGTTAAAAGCAGTCACAGCGGACACTATAACGCTTGATATTAATACTTTAAAATCCATTGGTTTTGATATAAAAACTGGAAATAAGGGAAATAATTATTGTTATGAATTAAAACTTAACCCTATTAAATTAGAACTTACAGCAAAAGAGCTCCATGCGCTTGTGCTTGCTAAAAATGCTGCCTTTGAATTTTTAGACTATGAACACATTATAGGTTTGTATGAAACATTAAAAAAAGTCACATCTTTACTTAAAAATGACGCAAAGATTGATAAAATTATGAATTTTGGCAATTTTTTAAATATAGATTTTGATGTTTTAAACTCTCTTAGGGTGCATTGCAAAAATAAAAATAAAATTTCTATCACTTATGACTCTCCTTCGGAGAATAAAAGAGAAATAAATGTTGTGTGCCACCAGATTATGTATGCAAAGAAAAGTGATAAACTGCACCTTTGGTGCGAGATTGAGCAATACAACAAAATAACATATCTAAGGGTGGATAAGATACTTAGTGTTAATAGAATATTGGAATTTAACAGTGCGGATCAAAAGAAATATAGTTATTGCAAGTATAAAATCGCTAAAATACACAGTGCGCCACTTGAATTTGAAAAATTTGAAAGAGTAGTACAGATTACCCCAAACTTTATTGAACTTGAAGCACAATATCTTGATGAATTTAATTTAATTCAAAGAATTTTATCTTTTGGTGACACTTTATTATCAATTGAAGATGCGACAATTAAAAAGAAGGTCATTAAGGCGTTAAAAGAAATTAAAGAGGTGTATATTTGCGAAAAATAGGCACGTCATATAGAATAATGAAAATTTTTGCCATGCTTTATAAA
>CAYJMX010000065.1:0-7719 GCA_964371485.1 uncultured Gammaproteobacteria bacterium
TAAAATTTCAATTCAATATATTTTAAAAGAGCACAACAATTCCTCTCAAACACTTAAAACAAAGATAAACAGGATAATTATACCCATTATTAAAGGGGTACAAACCTTTGGTATTATTGTTGTTTTCACTCCTAAAAAAGAAATTTTTGAAATTGAAAAAGAACTTCTATCTGGTGTGAGTTCTCAAATGGCATCTGCTTTATATCAAGCCTCTTTATTCAACGAACTGAATAATGAGGTGGTGCAAAAAGAAAATGCGCTAAAGGAGCTGAAAGAAACGCAATTGCAACTTATAAATTCTGAGAAAATGGCATCTTTAGGGCAATTAATTGCAAATGTTGCACATGAAATTAACACCCCACTTGCTTCAATATCAGCTAATAATGAGATGATTAAAATGATTGCAAGTAAAATTCAAGATAAAAATATTGAGATGATTGATGAAATAAATGGGGTTGATAAAGAGGCGATTAAAAGAATTAACCATGTTGTTCAATCGCTCAAACGCTTTATAAGGCTTGATGAGATGACTCAACAAGAGGCAGATATTAACTCTGAACTTGATTTAACGTTAGATTTATTGGCGCACAAGACCAAAAAAGGCATTGAAGTTATAAAAGAATTTTCAAATATAAATAAAATTGAATGCTACCCAAATATGCTCAATCAGGTGTTTTTAAACATTTTGATGAATGCTATTCAATCTGTTGAAACAAAAGCAAAAGAGAATACAGATTTTGTTCCAAAAATAAAAATAGTCACACAAAATGTTGAAAATAGGCTTGTTGTAAGGATTATGGATAACGGGCTTGGGATTGATAAAAAAAATCAAGAAAAGATTTTTCAAGCAGGATTTACCACAAAAAAAGTGGGCGAGGGAACAGGCCTTGGCCTTGCAATTTGTAATAAAATTATTGAAAAACACAACGGCGAAATTTCTTTTATTTCAAATAAAAAAGAAGAATTTAATACTGAATTTATTATAAAAATATAGCGAAATTATTTAACAGAATAAATTCTTGTTTTAAAAATTGCCTTTTTAGTTTTCTTATCATAATCAAGAACAATTCTTTTATATTCGCCATCTTTACTTAAAGAACTTGTTGTAATGTTATAAATATTTCCATATAAATATTCATCTTCAATGTTGTGATGACCCGTAATTGTAGCTATCACATTATTATGAGTAGAAATAATTTTCTGCATTTCTTTAATGTTATATGGAAGAGCGCTCTCTTTTATGCTGTTTGATGGGTATATTTGTTCTTCTTTATAATACCCATTAGCGCTTGGCATAAACTCGTTAACGCCATCTAAAAATACAAAAATAATTCCATCGATTTCTTTTGTTTCTGGTTGGTTTTTTGTTCTATTTTTTGTAAATAGGTTTAAAATTCTATAATATTCTTTTTTATTTAGCCCCTTTGTGCTTGATACGTCTTTGTCACCAACAAGCGTATAGAAAGGTTCATCAAGCTTTTTAAGCATTTTTGATAATACAACAAGGTTGTGTTTGTTTGGATTATTAATGTTGTTGCCTAAAAATAGTGTGAATTCTGATTTTGAGCTGTTTATTTTATCAACAGCTTTTTGAAAAAATGAAATAGATTCTGTTTTTTGTTTTTTATTTTTTATATCAATATACACGCAAGAATCAGACACAACGCTGAATTCAAGCTCTTGAGAAAAAGATACATTGAAAGTTAAAAATAAAAATATAAAAAAGAATAATATTTTTTTCATTAATTAATCGCCTCAGAACAATCTGAACAAATGCCATCAGCATTTAGTTCTCTATATTTCCAACATCTCTCACACTTTGTGCCAACGGCTTTAAACACTTGAACTTTATATTCATCTTGTTCATATTCATTTAAAAGTTCACCTGTGTTCTCATTAGCATGAGATACGATATATAAGTCTTTAAGTTCTTTAGAATATTTTTCAATTAACGCTTGTTTAGTTTCATTTGTAGAACAAATTTTAATATCAACTTCTAGTGAACTTCCAACAATCTTTTTCTCTGAAGCACGAAGTGGTTCAATCGCTTTTGATACGATATCGCGCGTTTTTAAAATTTCACCATATTCTTGTTCAAGTTCAGCATTATCCCAAGCAGAATTGTTCTCTACCCAATCAGACAATAACACGCTTTGTTGTCCTTTTCTGTGGCACTCTGGCATATTTAAGAAAATATCTTCCGCCTGATGAGGCATAACAGGAACTAATATTTTAATTAACGTCCAAAGTGTTTCATACATAACACTTTGCGCCGCGCGACGAGATAGAGATTTTTTGCCCGATGTGTATAATCTGTCTTTTACAATATCAAGATAAAAAGAGCTCAAGTCGTTTGCTGCAAAGTTTTGAAGGTATTGGAAATATTTATAAAATTCATAATTTTCAAATGCTTCATTAACGTTTTTAACCAATGTGTTTAACCTTGAAAGCGCGAATTTGTCTATGCTTAAAAGGTCTTTGTATTCTACATAATCAACACTTGGGTCAAAGTCGAATAGGTTTCCACATAAAAATCTAGATGTGTTTCTTGTTTTCTTAAAGATTTCAACAAGTTGTTGAATAATATTATCGCCAATTTTAATGTCGTTTCTATAATCAACAGAAGCAGCCCAAAGCCTCAACACGTCAGCGCCATACACTTTTGTGATTTCTTGAGGAGCAACAACATTTCCTAAAGATTTTGACATTTTTTTGCCATCTTTATCCATTACAAAACCGTGAGTTAGTACAGTTTTATAAGGTGCCATTTTTCTTGTTGCAACAGATGTTAATAACGAAGATTGGAACCAGCCACGGTGTTGATCTGAACCTTCTAAATACATTTCAACAGGAACAGGATTTGTGCCCTCTGATGCGAATTCTTGTGCTCTTTTTTCAACAACAGCCGACCAAGAAATACCAGAATCAAACCAAACATCCATAATATCTGTTTCTTTTGTGAAATCAGAGCATCCACAAGAACACTTAAACCCTTGTGGCACAAAGTCTTTTGCTTCATATTTTACCCAAGCATCAGAACTTTCAGCTTCAAATTTATCGTGGATTAATTTAATAGTTTGCTCGTTTACAATGGCCTCATTACAAGAGTTGCAATATAAAACAGGAATTGGAACACCCCAAGCACGTTGTCTTGAAATACACCAATCAGAGCGGTTTTCAACCATGTTTGTTATTCTTTTTTCACCAGCTGCTGGAATCCATTTTACGTTTTTAATGGCATCAAGTGTTTCTTGTTTGAACATTCCAACTTTTACAAACCACTGAGGCGTAGCGCGGTACATAACAGGGTTTTTACATCTCCAACAGTGTGGATAGCTGTGTGAAAGATTTGACTTTGCAATTAATGCACCAATTTCTTCTAATTTTTCAATAACAATAGAATTACCCTTATAATAAGGCGTACCTTCAAGTTCAGGGATTTGATTTGTCCATCTGCCCTTATTATCAAAAGGAGAAAGCGTTTCAATGTTATATTTTTGAGCTACTTCCCAGTCTTCTAAACCGTGCCCTGGAGCTGTGTGTACTGAACCTGTACCAGCTTCTAGTGTGACGTGATCGCCTAAAATAATTGGAGAGAATCTGTCATACATTGGGTGTTTTGTTTTTTGAAGTTCTAAATCACGACCCAAAACAGTTTTACCGATTTTATTAATATTTTCAAAACCAACTTCTTCAACAAATTTATCCACCAACTCGCTTGCTATGATGTAGTTTTTATTATCGTGTTCAAAAATTTGATATTCAAAATCAGCGTGAAGACAAATTGCCATATTTGATGGAATTGTCCAAGGAGTTGTTGTCCAAATTACAGAGTATAGTGGGTTTTTAGAATCAACACCAGCTTTAGAGTAAATTTCAGTAGGATTTTCAAATTCAAATCGAACATAAATTGAAGTAGATGTGTGATCATCATATTCAACTTCAGCTTCAGCAAGCGCTGTTTCACAACTTGCGCACCAATAGATTGGCTTTAGCCCTTTTTGAATATAGTTTTGTTTATACATTTCATAAAAAATATTAATTTGTTGCGCTTCATAGTCGCTTGCAATTGATAAATATGGATGCTCCCAATCGCCAAGCACACCAAGGCGTTTGAAATTTTCTTCTTGTCCTTTTAAGTTCTTTAATGCGAATTCTCTACATTTTTGTCTTAGTTCATAAGCGCTAATGGCGTCTTTTCCGCCTTTGATGTTTTTTACAACAGCATTTTCAATAGGCAACCCATGGGCGTCATAACCTGGAATATAAGGGGCATAGAAGCCATTTAGAGATTTATATTTTATAATAATGTCTTTTAAGATTTTATTTAAAGCCGTACCAATGTGAATTTTGTCAGAACTTAGATATGGAGGGCCATCGTGCAATACGAATTTATTTTTTTTATCTCTTTGGGATAAAGTTTTGTCGTAAATGTTATTTTCTTGCCAAAATTTTTGAATTTCAACTTCTCGAACTGCAGCATTAGCACGCATTGCAAGGGTTGTTTGTGGCAAATTCAGTGTGTCTTTAAATTCTTTTTTAGTTGTTTGCTCTGACATTATAAAATTTCCTTTTTTTCTTCAATTTTATGATAAAAACTCACAAAAAACAATTGATTTCATGTCGTTTTACTGCTAAATTAAACTTATGGATAAAACATTAAAAATCGCAATCCCTAATAAAGGTCGATTGTCTACAAAAATTTATGAACTATTAAACAATGCAGGGCTGAATTTCAACACAAAAGACGAGCGTGCTTTAAAAATTGCCACAAAAGACGGTAAATTTTCGCTTATTTTTGTAAGAACCCAAGACATTCCAAACTTTATTGAAGCAAAAGCCGCTGATATCGGCTTTACAGGGGTTGATGTTGTTGTTGAATCGGGTGTTGAGCTTGATATTGTGAAAGAATTCGACTTTGGCAAGTGCGATATGGTAGTGGCATTGCCTGAAGACAGTAACATTAACGATGTTAAAGACCTGCCTTCTTCAATCAATGTTGCAACATCTTTTCCAAACATTGCAAAAGATTATTTTAAAAAAATTGGAAAAGAAGCAAAAGTTATTGAGGTAACAGGAGCGGTTGAAATCACGCCGTCACTTGGTTTGGCTGATGTTGTAATTGATATTACTTCAACTGGTTCGACTTTAAAACAAAATAGATTGAAAATTGTTGATTCAATTTTATCTTCAAGTGCTTGTGTGGTTGCGAGCAAAAATTTA
The DNA here is from genome assembly GCA_964371485.1 of uncultured Gammaproteobacteria bacterium. Taxonomy (GTDB): domain Bacteria; phylum Cyanobacteriota; class Vampirovibrionia; order Gastranaerophilales; family Gastranaerophilaceae; genus CAYJMX01. The sequence goes on from CAYJMX010000065.1 coordinate 5,224, forward strand.
AATGAAGAAAAAAAGGCGCAGCTTAATTCTTTAATCCGTGCGCTGAATTCTGTAATTGACGCTCAACAAAAGAAATATTTAATGGCACATGTGCCTAAAAATCAAATCGAACAAGTGAAAAAAATTATCCCAGGATTAAGCTCTCCAACGGTTACAAACCTATATGGCGATGATGATAACGTTGTAGTGCACGTTGTTGTTGATTCTGATAAAATTTATGATTCAATTGATAATTTAAAAGCCATTGGTGGCAAGGGCATATTGATTCTTGATGTTCATCAAATGGTGAGATAATGGAATCAAATATTGAAAAATTGCTTGAAACTATCGCCATTTTGCGCTCAGAAAACGGTTGCAAATGGGATAGAGAGCAAACACATCAAACAATTAGAGAGAATATGCTTGAAGAGGCGTATGAAGCAGTTGATGCTATTAATTCAAATGATATGAACCATCTAAAAGAAGAACTTGGTGATGTATTATTGCAGGTTGTTTTGCACTCGCAAATTGCAAAAGACAATGGCGCTTTTGATTTTGATGAAGTGGCAAAACTTATAAATGAAAAGTTAATTCGCCGTCACCCACATGTATTTTCAGATGTCGAAGTGCAAAATGTAGATGAGATTTTAAAAAATTGGGAAGATATTAAAAAAACAGAAAAACCACACAGAAAATCAGCCCTTGACGGGATTTCAAAGTCGCAAGACCCACTGTCTAAAGCTTATAAAATTTCTAAAAAAGCTGTAAAAGTCGGCTTTGAATGGCAGAATCTAGAACAATTAAAAGAATGCATTGAATCAGAATTTGTTGAATTTGAACAGGCGCAAAGTTTTGAAGATAAAGAAGAAGAATTTGGTGACATTTTATTTGCGCTAACTAATCTAGCGAGATGGAACAAGATAAACCCAGCACAAGCGCTTGTTCGCGCGAATGAGAAATTTGTTAGAAGATTTAAAAAAATGGAAGAAATTACCTTAAAACCGCTTGAGGAGTGCTCCTTTGAAGAATTAGATGCTTTGTGGAAACGAGCGAAGCTCGAGTCTTAGACACACTTGCCAAGACGCGAGCAAGCGAGCCTCTGGTGTGTGAAAACGCACAAAAAGGGTTCATCACCCTTTTTGAAGTTTGAAACCGTACCCTAAGCGAAGAAAAAACCCTTGTGCTTTTTATAAAAAAAGTACATGAACTTACTTAAAAATTCTAAAACAACATGCTACAATATAAAAAGATAAAAATATAAAGGTGAAACCATGAAAAACGCACTAAAAGCTTTCACACTAGCTGAAATTTTAATTACTTTAGTTGTAATTGGCATAGTAGCGGCACTTACCATTCCCGCTGTTATTAGTGCAAACTCTGATAGGGCACTAATTGCTGCGACTAAAAAAGCTTATGCAACAATTCAAAGCGCTTATGCTTTAATGCAAAACGCAGATCCAAAAGCTGTTGAGAGAATTGATGCAGGTAAAACAAATATAGCACTAGAACTTGCGCCATATTTAAACCTAGCAAAAGACTGTGGTAACGATATTGGGTGTTTCCCAAATGTTAATTATAAAATTAAAGATGGCACAAGTGTTTGGAATTTTGACACAACGTCGAGCATGCATAAATTACTTTTGGCTGATGGTATGTCGTTTGCAGGTGAATTTGGTGGTTTATATGTAGATGTTAATGGTTCTGAAGGACCCAATGTAATTGGAAAAGATTTGCATTCTTTCGTTTTTGACCTCAACAATACAAAAGTTTATCCGTTTGCTCGAACTGACGATGATTGCACTGCTGCAAAACAAGAGTCAGCGTCTTGTGGTTATTGTATATTATTTAAAAATTCCATGGAATGCACTATCCCAGATGATGTTCTTATGGTGGGTGTGAAACTTCCACAATATTAAAACATACACAATTACAAACTAACTTCGTTGTCTTTTTCATTGTATAATTACCAATATGGATATTTTAAACAAATTAAAAAACGAAATAATAATTTCAACCCAAGCCTCAAAAGGCGAACCACTATACAATGAAACCGCGATGAGAGCCCTTATTCAAAGTGTAATTAATGGTGGAGCAAAGGTGCTTCGTTTGGCAGGCACAAGGGATATAAAATATGTTAAAGAAAACTTCAAAGACATAATTGTAATAGGCATTACAAAGCCAGAAATTATCCCAAAAAATTATTTAGAATTGGTTTATATAACTCCTACAATTCAAGATGCCAAAGATTTAATTGATGCAGGTGCTGATATTATCGCCTTTGATGCTACAAATCGCAAAAAAGATTGTGATTTAAAAGAGATGATAGATTTTATAAAATCACATAAAAAGCTTGCTATGGCTGATGTTTCAACATATTTAGAAGCAAAAAAAGCTGTTGAATTTAAAGCGGATATTGTTTCAACAACATTATCAGGCTATACCCTTGAAACACAAGATATGCCTGATTCTCCAGATTTTGAATTAACAAAAAAAATAGCTAATAATCTTGATTGTTTT
>CAYJMX010000066.1:0-7704 GCA_964371485.1 uncultured Gammaproteobacteria bacterium
TGATTGGCGAAACACCTCAACTACTCCATAAAAATTATCATCTAATTTAATTGGCGCAAAAATTGAATCAAATTCAAGGGCTGATAAATCGTATAACCCCTGTTTGTGCGAGGGCTTGACGTGTTCAAAGATATTCATTTCTTCAATGCTTGTTTGATAAGGCAAATTTTTATTGTTAAAAATGTTCTTATAGCCCATCGTAGATTTTAATTTTAAACCCTCCTTGAGGTCGTCTGTCATAGTTTGAAGGGAGTTTATGTGAAAATTTGCTTCTCCTTGAGTTGTAAAAACAAGGGCGCATGAGATATCATAGCTTAATGTTTTTTCTAACGCCTCAAGCATTATCTTATAAAGCTTTTCCTTGTTTAATGTTCCCGCAAAGTCGCTGCTTGTGTTATATAGCACCTTTTGTTGGTACAAACTTTTTGCAAGCTCCTTGTTGTTTTCATTTAACAAATCAAGCGATTTTTTGGTTTTAATGTGTGAATTTATTGTTTGAACCAATATGTTTTTAGCTATTGGTTTAATGATATAACCATCGGCAAAATTTAAGAAATCAACATCAAGCTCTTTATCAAGTAGTAGTATAACCCTTGTGTTATTAGCTTGAGTTTGAGTTTTAATTTGCTTTGTAATCATATGAGCATTATCAATTGAGCTATCAATTATGATGACATCGGGCTGTTTTTTTTCAACAATCGTGGTAGGGTCAGATGATTGGACATTGCAAAAGAAATGTGAAAATCCATTATTATCAACCGTGTTTAAGATTTCCGAAGTCGTATTGTTATAATTTGAAATTAAAATAATATTGCACATAATAAAATTTTAGCCAAAATTTGCCATTTGGCTAGTTTTTAACAAATGTTAACTCCCAATGTAAGCAATTAAATCTTTTGAATTTTTTATATTTTTTTCAATTAAAATATCTGCTACACACATATTTTTATCAAGAAGTTTAAAAGCGGGCGCTAGGTATCTTTCTTCGTTTTGCGATAAATTTTGATGGGATGTTTGAAAAAGTTTTTTTATATATTTTTTGCAGTCAATATTTTTATATGTAAAATCTGTGCCATATCTTGAGGCTAGCTTGTTTAAAGTTTTAATGTCACTGTATGTTATATCCTTTAAATCTTTGAAAATTTCTTTTAAATTACTTTGCAAAATCCCTTTGTAAAAAGCACACAGGGCAAGAGTCATCTGTGTATTTTGAGAGTCATGGTTTCTTATTTCAATACAGTTTTTAAGTCTGACATTTGGAAAAGCAAGACTAGAGTGCAAATGGTAGTCTTCAATTGTAGCGATATAATTACAATAGCCATCTTTTAAGAATTCATTAAAAGTTATTTCTCCATCTATAACAATTTTTTTGCCGCCTCTTTCAATAAAAATCATTGGTATATTTAAAATGGAGTCAATATAATCCATAAAATTAGAATCTTTGTTATCAATTATTTTAGACAAAACATCTTCACATCTGTCATTTCCTGTGTATTGCCAAGCAAGAGATCTAAAACTTTTATAATTAGTTTTTTTGTCGTTTCTAATGTGCGAATTTGCAAAAAATGCCGTGACAAACGGGCTTATAAGTGTCATTGCTTTAATTTTTTCTGTGGCATCATATTCATCAAAATAATCAATATTAAGTTGCAAGCCAGCGGTTTCTCTCATCATAATTGGTGCAAATTTTCCTACTTTTGGAAGATAGTTTGCCATTGTTTCATATCTGCTTTTTTCAACTAATTTTATGTCTTTATAAACAGATTTTGTGCTTATGCCATAGTTTAAAAATTTTATATCATAAAATGGCGCCAATTTATTTGTGATATCTAAAATATCTTTTAATTCTTTTTCAATATCCACAATTGAAGAATAAGCTTTTAAGCTTATTTCAAACTGTCCCCCTGGTTCAAGAGAAATTGATGAACCTTCTTTTTGTGCGCCAATTATAGTCGTATCATCATAGATTAAATCCCATTTTTTAATATCGCAAAATGACTTAATCAAGTTTTCAATGTTTTTATAATCTGCACTTTTATGAGTGTTTAAATCAAGGGTTAATCTTTCATATTCAAGTCCAAATTTAAGCCCACTTGCACTTTTTGCGCAATTTATATAATACTCATATATGTCTTCTTTTTTGAGTGATGGGAGCAGTACTTGTGATTTTTTATTGTAATTTAGCATAGAATTATTTTAACAAATATATATTTTTTAACACTTACCGTAGTGTTTATGTTTATAATAATACCATGGACTACATTAATAGAGCAAAAAAATTCAGAGCAAAGAAAAGACTAGGGCAAAATTTCCTTGTTGATTATAATGCGATTGAAACCATTTTATCATTTGTAGATGAAGATGATGATGTATTTGAAATTGGCCCAGGGCTTGGTTTTGTAACAGAAAATCTTGTTGTTGAGGCGAAAAAAGTAACGGCGTGCGAGATTGATACTGATGCTATTGAAATTTTAAATAATAACCTAGGTGGGTACGATAATTTTAATTTAATTGAACAAGATGTCTTAAAGTTTGATTTATCAACAATTGAAAAAGACAATAAATTGAAAGTTATCGCAAACATTCCATATTACATCACAAGTCCAATTTTACTTCATTTGCTGGGTGAGATTGACGATTTTGAAAATGAAAACCGCAAATGCATAGATGAAATTATTTTGATGGTTCAATTTGAAGTGGCTAAAAGGCTTGTTGCTACACCAGAATCAATCAATAAAGAATATTCTTCTTTATCAATTTTGGCTCAACATTTTTGCGATATCGAAATAGTAAAAAAGGTTCCAAGCGGGTGCTTTTTCCCTTCTCCAAAGGTTGATTCAGCCATTGTTAGATTTAAAGTTAATGATAAAGCAAGGGTGGAGAATCAATCTAAATTGCTTAGAAAAGTTGTTAAATCAGGCTTTTTAGCTAGAAGAAAAAATGTCAAAAATTCACTTTCTCAAGGTGGACTGCTAAATGTGGTAGAAGTTTTAGATAAATTAAATATTGACCAGAACATTCGAGCTGAAAAATTGAGCGTACATAAGTTAAATGAAATTGCTCTAGCTCTTGAGGAGTTTAACTCTTGAAAAGCATAAAGGTGAAGACTCCGGCGAAAATTAACCTGACTCTAAAGGTTGAAAAACCGCAAGAAGATGGATTTCACCCAATTGAAAGTATCATGCAGGCAATTTCTCTGTATGATTTTTTAACTATAAAAACAAAAATTGGTGCAACAAAAATTACATTATCAGGTAATAGTAATGATATACCATATGATGAAAAAAATATTGTACATAAGGCAATTTTAAAATACATCGAAGCCTCAAAGACAGAGCTTGATGTACAGGTGTACATAGATAAAAACATCCCCGTTTCAGCGGGTCTTGCTGGTGGTTCGGCAAATGCTGCAGGTGTAATCTATGGATTAAATAAAATTTATAACTTTTTAAATTATGAGCAAATTTTTATGCTATTAAAAGAGCTTGGTTCAGATTTGAACTTTTGCTATCTGGGTTCTAGAAGACTTTGCACTGGCAAGGGTGATGAAATGCAACAACTAGAATTTAAAGATTTTAATCTATCTTTAATAAAGCCAAAAAACCTTGGGATTTCAGCTGGATTTGCCTATAAAAAATTTGATGAATTAAAAGAAAAATCCAACCTTGATAACGACCTTGAATTTGCACTTTTACCATACTATGATGAACTTAGATTTCTACATTCTAAAGGTTTTAAAATGTCAGGCTCGGGGCCAACGTATTATTCTTTAAATTCTGAAATTGAAAATATGGGTGATAAATATTTAATTATTAACAACTTAAAAGCCGTAGATCACGGCGTTATAGAAAGCGAATTTTGATGAAAAGTATAGTAAGTGCGATTAAATTTAACTACAAGGGCGTTATACTTTGCGCCGTATTTGCAGTTTTTGCATATTATATATGTCAACTTGATTTCTTTGTAAAATTCAGTATAAATTCTCTTACTCTGGCACTTGTGTTGGGTATATTTTTAGGCAATGTGTTTGTAAAATTTATCCCAAAATCTGCTAAAGAAGGAATAGTGTACTCTGGCAAGCATATTTTAAGATTCGCTATTGTCTTATATGGTTTTAGAATTACCTTCGCTCAAATCTTTGACGTTGGACTTGTGGGGCTTGTGGCCGATGTGACAATGCTTGTAACCACATATTTTCTTGGATATTACTTTGGCACACGAATTTTAAAATTAGATAAAGACCTTTGTATATTAACTTCAATAGGTTCAGCTATTTGTGGTGCGGCAGCCGTTTTAGGCTGTGATTCACTTTTAAAGGCAAAGCCACACAAGGTCTCTCTTGCTGTTGCAACTGTTGTTTTGTTTGGTACAATTTCAATGTTTTTATTCCCAGTAATATTTAAACTTGGATTTTTAACTCCAGAACAATTTGGTATATATATAGGTTCTTGTGTCCATGAAGTCGCACAAGTGGTAGCAGCGGGCGCACAAATTTCACCAGAAGTATGCGATAACGCTGTTATAGTAAAACTTACAAGGGTAATGATGCTTGTTCCATTTTTATTCTTTTTAAGCAGATATATGATAAAAAAATCTGGTGATGATGTTAAAAAAGTTCCAATGCCAATGTTTGCAGTAATGTTTGTTATTGTGTGTGGGTTCAATTCTTTAAATCTTTTACCTGATTCCTTGCGTCTTGGGATTGTAGAATTTGATATTTTTCTTTTAACTCTTGCAATGTTCGCGCTTGGTCTTGAAACAAATATCGATAAAATTAAAAACCTTGGTTTTAAACCAATTCTACTTGCCTTTGTGATGTTTGTTTGGCTTGTAGGATTTGGCTTCCTAGTAAATAAAGTTTTATAATTTGCAAAATCTCTAAAAAATGATTTAATAAATATATAGCTTTTTGGAGTAATTATGTTTAAAAAAATTATTGCACTATCTTTAATCTGTCTTTTTCAAGCGCCCGTGCTTGCTAATGTTAAAACAAGATATGATTTATATGTAGTTCCAAATACTCAAAAAGAAATCGTTGAATCTAAATCGGTTAATTACATAAAAAATAATTATAGTATTACCCCAATGAAGCACAATTCTAATGATTCAAACTATTATTTTAAAATGGTAAATGGATCAGATGTTGATTCATACTACGTCAGATTTTACCAAGATTTTAAAAATGCAAACATATTTGTAGCATCTTCTTCAAGAAGTGCCAGCAGAAATAACCCAATTGTAAAATATTTTGAATCTCAAGATTTTGATTTTAAAGATAATGCTGATAAACAAATTTTTCAAGAATATGAATTTGATTTCATTAAATACTCTAGAGAGAACACTCTTGATGATTTAAGAGTGTTTAAAAAAAGAACGCAATGGTTTGAAAATGTTGTTGCTAAAATTGACGCTAAAGTTGTAAAAGATAATAAAGAATTCCCTAGAATTGCATATTCTAGTGAAGAAAAAGATTTGAATTTAAGAAAATTATCAAGCGATGTTTATGAAAATTCTTCTTTTAAAATTGTAAAAAATAAGTATAAACTCAAACAAAAAACCTTCAGGATTGTACACGGGTATGAATATGTAATTACTAATAAAACAAATTCTGATTTAACAATAAAAAAAGTTGATTCAAGCGAAGTTGTAAATATTAAAGATGTGACCGCTAAAACATATGTTGATTTAGACAGAATTGATGTGGTGGCGTACACTGGTACTGCTCTTGCACCTTTCACCCTTGGGCTTTCTATGCTTGCTTGCATTCCAGATTGGATTAGAACTGTAAAAATTCAAACAGAATCTGTGAAATTTACAAAAGATTTTCCAGTTAACTATATTATAGAAGCAGGCGAAAACGCTACTATACTTGTTTTAAGAGATAGGATTAATCCAGCAAAGCTTGATTTTACTATTAATTCGTCTTTGGGTTCATCAAGTTTTTCATTTTAATAAATTCATATATTCCGCCCTTGACCCATGCTCTTAAATTGGGCTATTCTAGATATATTAGAAATGAGGAAATAAGGTGTAAATCCTTAACTGGTGCGCAGCCGTTACAGTCGGAATGCTTGTTCTAATTCGTTATACACCTCGCAAACAGGAGATTAGAGATGGAAAAAGTAATCAAAAGAGACGGCAGCGTTGTTGAGTTTAACTCTAACAAAATTACCAACGCAATTTTAAGGGCCGGCATTGCAACAAAAGAGCTTGACGTAAAAAGCGCAACCACACTTAGGGACAAGGTTTTGTCGGTTGTTAAAAGACTTGTCAAGCAAAGAGAGGATAGTGAAAATATCACATCGATTGAAGAAATTCAAGATGTAATTGAAAGTGTTCTTTTTAATTCTAAGTACAAAAAAACTGCAAAATCATTTGCAATTTATCGTGATCAGCATTCAAAAATAAGAGAATTTGTTAAAGATGCTTCTATTGATATGGTGGACGATTATTTATCAAAGCTTGATTGGCAAGTAAAAGAAAATTCAAACATGTCATATTCAATTCAGGGTTTGAACAACTATGTTTCTTCAAATGTGACAAAAAGTTATTGGTTAAATAAGATTTATCCTGAAAACATTAAGCAGTCGCACCAACAAGGTGATATCCATATCCATGATTTAAATTTATTGTCTGGATATTGCGTAGGTTGGGATTTAAAAGATTTACTGCTTGAAGGTTTTACTGGTGTAAAAGGAAAAGTGGAAAGTGCTCCAGCTAAGCATTTTAGAGCAGCCCTTGGTCAAGTGTGCAATTTCTTATACACAATGCAAGGTGAATCCGCTGGTGCTCAAGCGTTTTCAAACTTTGATACATTGCTTGCGCCATTTATTCATTATGACAATTTAAACTATGAGCAAGTAAAACAGGCTATGCAAGAATTCATTTTCAATATGAACGTGCCTACTCGTGTTGGGTTTCAAACGCCATTTACAAATATCACGCTTGATTTGAATCCACCAAGTTATTATAAGGATCAAGGTGTTATAATTGGTGGCGAGATTCAAGAGCGCACTTATGGCGAATTTCAAAATGAAATGAATATGATAAACAAGGCATTTTTTGAAGTAATGATGCAAGGTGATAGCTCTGGACGCGTGTTCTCGTTTCCAATCCCTACATATAACATTACAAAAGATTTTGATTGGGATAATAAAGAGCTTGATGGACTTTGGGAAATGAGCGCTAAGTATGGTATTCCATATTTTTCTAACTTTATAAATTCTGATATGAACCCAGAAGACGCACGCTCTATGTGTTGCAGACTAAGGATTGATAATCGTGAACTAGAATATCGCGGTGGCGGACTTTTCGGTTCAAACCCGCTAACAGGTTCAATTGGTGTTGTGACGATTAATCTTCCAAGAATTGGATATGTTGCAAAAAATAAGGCACAATTCTTTGAAATTTTAAAAGAAAATATGTTGCTTGCTAAAGAATCGCTTGAATTAAAAAGAAAAGTTCTTGAAAACTTTACTGATAAAGATTTATACCCTTATACAAAATATTACTTAAGAGATATCAAGGCAAAATTTGGCTGTTATTGGAAAAATCATTTCTCTACAATTGGCCTAATTGGCATGAACGAGGCTTGTTTGAACTTGCTGGGTTTAAATATCGCTTCAGAAAATGGCAAAGAATTCTCAATTGAAGTGCTTGATTATATGAGAGAAATTATAAGAGAGTTTCAAATTGAAACTGGCA
>CAYJMX010000067.1:0-7630 GCA_964371485.1 uncultured Gammaproteobacteria bacterium
GAAAATCTATATCTTACATACTAAAATCACTCGACTCTGCAAACGCAAAAGTTGTGCCTAAAAGCATCACATAAAATGTTAATAATATTTTTTTCTTCATAATTACAATAATAATGAAATTTTTAGATATGTAAAGCAAATTTACAAAGAAAAAATAAAATGTATAATTATTAGTATGAACTATAATTTACTACTAATATCAGCACTTGTTATATTTATCTTTATTATCTTAAAGGTTTATTTCTTGTTTCTATTTAAGCCAGAAGAAGAAGCAAGCAGAGAGCTCACAGTTGATGAAGCAATAGTGCACGCAAACGCGCTATACGACAATGGGCTTCATATTGAACTACAGAGATTCTTAAAAAAAGAACTAATAAAAAAATTCAAAAGTGTGGATTTAAGAAAAATTTTAATAAGATCATACATCGATACTGCAAATGAAAGTCTAGCGGCACTTCATCTTGATGCACTTTTAAAGGTAAATCCAAATGATATTGAATCTAAAGAATTGCTTGCTGATATCTACTATAAAGAAAATAAAAAAATAAAAGCCTTGACACTATATGAACAAATCCACAAATACGACCCATCTGATGTTGTTGCAATAAGAAGACTATCTGAACTATACACTGCAATTGGCGCATTTGATAAAGCCAATGAAATGTATATGCTTTTAATCAGGGGCGAGGACGATGAAAAAGAAATCGCAAAAATTAAGAACAAAATTGCCGCACTTCATCTAGAAGAAAACAAAATAGATGAAGCTATAAGCATGTACAGAAGTATCATAGAAGACAATCCAACAGATACAGATACATATATGAAAATCGCAGAACTGTCCGCTAAAAAACAAGACTGGGAAACATGCCTTAAATGCTATCAAGAACTAATAAGATTAAAAGGCGAAAGTGTTGAACTGCTAGAGCAAGTCGCGCATATGTATTTCAACTTAAAACAGTGGGATTCAGCACTTGCATCATACAGCAGGCTGATAGATATGGAAGGCTCACAAAGTAAAAATTATCTACATTATCAAAACAGATACAGTGAAACCCTGATTCACCAAGGCAAACATGATGAATCAATTGAAATACTTACAAATTTAATTGCTGATTTTCCTGATGTAGATTCACTTGCTTACACACTTGCGCACGCTTATGTTAACGCGGGAAGATACCAAGATGCAATTAAATTACATGAATTACTAATTGAAAAGCTTCCACCAGATCAAACTGAAATACTTAGAAAATACATATCAACCATAATTGCAAGCTGGGCAACTGACATTTTTGAAACTGGCGAATATGCTAAAGCATTTGAAAAATTCATGGAAGGCTTAAAGTATGATCAAGATAACGCAGAAATTTATTACAAGCTTGGAAAGTGCAACTGCTCAATAAAAAGCTATCACGACGCTATAGCACACTTTAATAGAGCAATTCAAATATCTCCAACAGAGGCGAAACATTATATTGGACTTGGTCACGCTTATGATGAAATGGGTGAACTTAAAAAATCTCGTGGCTCGTTTCAAGATGCCGTCAACATTAACCCAATTGACATAAACGCACGAAAAGCTTACGCGCTAGCACTAACAAAGGAGCTTGAGTATCAAGAAGCAATTGAACAATTTAGCGAGATATTAAAATTTGATTCAAATGATGCTGATACAATATACAACTTGGCACTGTGCTATGAAGTATCGGGAAACAATCAGCTAGCAATTGAGCATTACAAAAAAGTGCTTAAAGTACAACCTGAGCACCTTGAGGCTTCTCATAATTTAAATTTATTAAACGCCACTCTTGGTATTACATAAACTAAGGCTTAACTTTTTTAAATATTTTTCCAAAAAGCTCTGTTGCCTTGCTTGGCAATTCTCTTGCTTTTTCTAACAAGCTAGAGGCACCCTTTGCAACTTTTTCTTTCATACCAGCTGAACCCGAACCAAAGAATTCAGAAATCTTGCTTGTAGCTTTTGTAATAATGTTCTCACCTTTACCAGCTTTTATGCCAACAACGGTAAGTGCCGTTGCAACTAGCGCACCATGGCCTAATTTAATAAACGTTGAAACATTATTTTTTCGCTCCTCATTTGCTTTAGCAAGGTTTCCTGCTAAATAATCAGAACTATTAAAGTTCTGAGGAATGCCCAATCTTTGATGCATTGTGGATTGAGTATTATTCAAATAAGCAGTCGCATCAAAACCCAGAACTTCAGCTGAAGCTCTATCTAAAACTGTTGGCAATACAGTGGGCTGATTAATAGGTTGCATAATAATACTCCTTATATTGTAATAAAGTATTTTTCTTTAAAAAAATTGCCTAATTTATAGTAAAATTAAACAAAAGGACAAACTTATGAAAAAGAAATCTATTGGAATAATTCACCACGGTTGCGCTAAAAACCTTGTAGACACAGAACTTATGATTGGCATGCTAGAAAAAGCTGGCTATAAAATCACACTAGATGCCTATGGCGATAAAGCAGACACTGTAATTATAAACACGTGCTCTTTTATACACGACGCTGAAAAAGAGAGCATTGAGAGCATTTTTAATGCCATATCTGAGGGTAAAAAAATTATTGTGACTGGTTGCCTTGCTCAAAAACACAAAAAAGAGCTTAAAAAACTTATTCCAGAGATAAATTCTATAATCGGCATTTCAGAATTCACAAAAATTGTTGATGCCGTCGAGTCTGACGAATTTTATAGCGTCAGCGACACGCCTCAATATTGCTACCCAGAAGATGTTACAAGATCACAAATCACAATAGGTAGTTCTTCATATATAAAAATAGCGGATGGTTGTAACTATAAGTGTGGATATTGCGTTATACCGGATTTAAGAGGAAAGTACAAATCACGATCAATTGAAGCTATTGTTGATGAGGCAAAACACCTAGCAGACAAAGGTGTAGCTGAAATAATACTTGTGGCACAAGACACGACAAGCTATGGAATAGATTTATACAAAAAGCCAATGCTCGCTGAATTATTGCACAAGCTTAATGAAATCGAAAACATAAGCTGGATAAGAGTGCTTTATGCGTACCCTACAAATTTTGATGATAATCTAATTGAGGCGTTTAAAACACTAGACAAAGTAGTAAAATATATCGACATTCCTCTTCAGCATTCACATCCAGATGTTTTAAAAAGGATGAAAAGGCCAGTTTTAGACCTTGAAAAATTCCTTTTAAAGTTAAGAAAAGAGATTAAAGATTTAGTAATAAGAACAACTTTTATCGTTGGATACCCTCAAGAAACGCAAGAAGAATTTGAACACCTTTATAATTTTATAAAGAAAATGAAATTTGAAAGATTGGGCGTTTTTGAATATTGCAGAGAGAAAAATACATATTCATATTCCCTCAAGCCACAAATTCCGCAGAATATTAAAGCCAAAAGGAAAAAAGAAATCCTCAAAATGCAACAAGGTATTTTAGAGAAAATAAATGCAAGCTTTATTTCTAAGGAAATTCCTTGTATAATTGAAGAAGTTCATAGTGACGGCACAATAGTTGCAAGAAGCTATGGCGACGCGCCAGAGGTTGACGGCCTTGTATATATAAAGACCGAAGAACACCTTGTTCCAGCCCAAATTGTAAATGTAAAAGTGACAGCTGCACAGGGTTATGACCTAATTGGCAAAATATCTTAGTCTGGAGAAAAAATGAATATTAAAGATAAGCACAGCGCAGATGACAATCTGCCAATTTTGACAGTTGCAAACGCGGCTAAAATTCTGTGTGTTCACCCAAGAACACTTAGAATTTACGATGAACAAAATTTACTTGTGCCGCAAAGATCGCAATACAACAGACGGCTGTACTCATTAGATGATATCGAGCTCGGCAGACTAATATTATTTTTAACAAGAAATTTGGCACTAAATCTAGCTGGCGTCAGGCTTATGCTTGCCACATTTGAAGATTTAAAAATCGCGCCAAAAGATTATATTAAAAAGATAGAAAAAATATCAGAAATTGCTAACATCACTAAGAGCGAGCAGGAAAATAATATAAAAAGACTTGCAAAAAGAGGAAGAAGACTTACTGACGAAACAAAAACGGCTAAATAGATAGTGCCTCTTCAAATGCCTCTTGTGCCCTGTATGAGCTTCTAGCTAGCGGGGAAGACACAACAACCTTCACTCCTTTATTCTTAGCCATTTCTTTTAATTCATCAAACTCTTGCACGGTATAATACTTTGTAACAGACCTATGACGTTTTGAGGGGGAGATATACTGCCCTATAGTTAAAATATCGATATTATTTTTTACAACGTCACAAAATAATTCTTCTATCTCTTCTGTGCTCTCACCGAGGCCAACCATAATGCCGGTTTTGGTAATTAAATTATATTTTTCTTTTGCATATTTTAAAATACAAAGCGAATCATTATAACTTGCTACATCTCGAACATCGGGGTAAAGCCTTTTAACGGTTTCAATATTGTGATTAAAAACATCTGGCTTTGTAGATAAAACCTTGTCAATGGCATTGTAATTAGATTGAAAATCAGGAGTCAAAATTTCAATTTTTATATCAGGATTAATTTTTCTTACCTTATTTATAGTGTTTGCGTAATGCCCAGCACCATAATCGTCAACATCATCCCTTGTTACAGAAGTAATTACGACATATTTTAATTTTAAATCTCTACACGCGTGTGCAACATTTTTTGGCTCCATATCATCAAGTACACTAGGGGCGTCATTTGAGATATTGCAAAATTTACAATTTCTTGTACAGTTTTTTCCCATAATTAAAAAAGTGGCAGACATTTTTGAATAGCATTCACACTTATTTGGGCATCTAGCACCATCGCACACGGTATTTAGAGAATATTTAGATAAAATTACTTTTGTATGCTTGTTCTCTATATTATCAAGATGCGCTATAGGGCGCTTTAGATAATCTGGCAGTCTCAATCTATTATTCACAGTGTAAAACCTCTAAGATGCCCTCAGAATAGCTTGGGTGCGGCAAAATTATGTCCTTTATGTCTTCTACTGTTAAATCACCTCTTATTGCAATTGCAATTTGGGATATTAGCGCACTGGCCTCTTTTGAAATAATATGGGCGCCAAGGATTTTTTCATCTTTTGTAATTACTTTAAACAACCCATCAATATCGCCATCACACCATGCTTTAGGTAGTAGCGACAATTGCATTTTATAAACTTTATATTCATCAATATTATCGATATCTTGCTCTCTTAAGCCAATAGAGGCGATTTCTGGGGTGCCGTACACAACACTTGGAACAAGGAGTTCAGATGAAACAGAATTTTTATACAGCCTTTTAAACAACGCGCTCGCCTGACTTGAAGCATTATGAGCAAGCATTTGAGCACCTAGTGCGTCACCTACAACATAAAGATTGTCTATATTAGTGGTAAAATCACTATTTATTTTTAAAGAATAGTTATCAGACAATTTTGGAATAAGTGGCTTTCTGCCAACGGCGACAAGAACTTTTTCAAATAGAATTTTTTTATCATTATCAAGCACTAGTTCACAAGAATGATACGATACGGCGCCAGAGTTTAAATAATATGGGATTCTTGCAATTTTAAAAGAACGCTCAATTCTCTTTGATATTTCAAAATCTGCTTGTGGAAGAAGATTTGAGGCCTTTTCCACTATAGAAACATCTACGCCAAGAGAAGAAAATATCCTTGCCCATTCTAGCCCAATAGCACCAGAGCCCACAATGGCCATAGATTTTGGTAATTTTTCTAACGATAAAACATCATCAGAAGATAAAATATCTTTGCCATTGAACTTCAAACCTTGTAGTTCAATAGAGGTTGAGCCACTTGCTATAACGATATTTTTTGCTGTGTACTCTCTATTATCAGCTACAACAACAGCGTTTGAATCCGACACCTGAAGACTACACTCTTGCTCTATAATTTCAAGTCCAAGCGAAATCAAAGCTGACTTAACGGCAGTGCTTAACTTAGATACAATTGCATCTTTTCTGCTATACAACTTTTCAATTGAAATGGAGTGAGATACATCAACATCGAGCACACCCTCTTTTTTAAGAGATTTTATAGATTTCAGTGTATCATACAGATGTAAAAAAGATTTTGTTGGAATGCAACCCTTATTAAGGCAAGTTCCACCCGCTTTTTCTTTTTCAAATGCTAAAACGCTCAAGTTAGCACTAAGTGCTTCTTGAGCGAGTTTTATACCTGCAGGCCCGAGGCCTATTATTATTAAATCGTATTGCATAGCAACACTATAGCATAAAAATTATACTTCTTGATTTTTTTGCTTATTGATCATATCTTGAATTTTTTCAATGATCACTTCACCTTTTCTTTGAACTTCATCGGCTACTACTTCGGCTTTTTCTTGAATTTCTTTTGCCGTAGTGCTTACTTTATCACACGCATCTTTAGCGCCTTCAGCCAACATTTCGCGTGTTTTTTCGCCTTCTTGTGGTGCGAGCAAAACGCCAATAATAGCGCCTACGCTTGAGCCAACTAAAAAGCCTGTTAAAAATCTACCTAATGACATATCCTTTCGTTTCTTTTTTAGTGAATGCTTTCACAACAAAAGCAATTCCTTTGAATAAGCCCTCTACAACGGACTTTAATTTTGAACCAATATTTGAGCTAGCACCAAAGAATGATTTCAATTTTTCTTGCAAGCCACTTAATTGAGAGCCCGCAGTTGATGTTACGGTGTTTACAGAGCTAACAATTTCTTTTACGTCTTTTAAAATTGGCTTTGCTTCTTCATCTACGGTCTTTGTAATAGAATTTACACTTCCCATCAATGTCGAAAGATTTAACAATAATTTTGCTATCAATACACCAACAATTAAAACAATAAATGCTGATACTGAAATTAAAACAACAAGACTTACTTGCACTTCACTCATTACGTTCTCCTAAATTTCGTAAACTTCAACTTCACAACTTTTGGCATGGGCCAATTTTTGCGCTTTGATGTTTTCATTATACTCGTTATACTTTTCTTCGATTTTGTCTTTTGACGCTTTTATAAGCTCTTTTGCTTGTTTTTTTGCTTCAGTAATTTCAGGTGAATACTTTTGCATCAAATCATCATAAGTCTGTTTTAGCTCTCGTCTAGACTCTTCGCCAGGTTTAACAGCAAGCAAAACACCTGCTACAACGCCACCAACAACTCCTGCTAGTAGACCTAGTGAAAATCCAAATGAGTTATCTTTTTTACACATTTTAAACTCCTTTAACTAATTATATTTAATTATAGCAAAATTTTCACAACTGTAAAATACCCCACAGTCAAAATAGTAGATTAAATGTAAATTTGAACAAAGTATTGAAAAAAATGAAAATAACTATTGCCAAAAAAAATTTTATTGCTATAATTTTTTTGTGAGCTCATTCAAATGTGTTTACAAAATAATTTAATAAAATTAGGAAATATTCCTCAGTAGCTCAATGGCGGAGCAACCGGCTGTTAACCGGTAGGTCGTTGGTTCGAGTCCAACCTGAGGAGTTTTTTTTATTCTTTTTTAATTTTATTAAACGTATCTCAGGTTAGGACGAGAACCAACGCGAGAGTCCAGCGCGAACGAGCCGAGGCTGGAGGGCTTGCAGAAGTGCAAGACCGCAACGCCG
>CAYJMX010000068.1:0-7555 GCA_964371485.1 uncultured Gammaproteobacteria bacterium
CATTGCTTAATAACATCTTGAGCGATATCTTTATAGTATAATTTTATAGACGAATTAAGATTTAGGCAAATGAAAAGATTATTAACAACTATATTTTCAATATTTTTTCTGACAAATTGCGCGTTTGCTATTGAAGACGTTATTTTACTTCAAGAAGAAGAGCCAAATTTTGTGAAAGAAGAAATTGTGCTTGAACACAGTGAAGAAAGTTTTATGGAAAAGCTTCTTCAAGCACCACAAATTATGCTTAATGCTGAAGTGCAAAGTGTTGATAAGGGAACTTTTCTTTTAAAAGATTTATTATATAAAGAGTTTGAATCTGGACCGCTTGATAGTCTTCATACCTTAATGGGGTATATGGGAAATATTGATGGAATTTTTAAAGAAGGTGGCGACACCTATTCAAAATATAACCCACAATATTATAGTATCTTATTCAACGGGGAATTTAGAGGGAACAAGGAAGCATTTAGAATAATGCTTGGTACATCGCAACTTCCTATGAATTTCTTCCACGGCTTTTTTCAAGATGTTTGGATAGAATCAAGAAGAATTCCTCACCACAGGCTTTTTGTGGGTAATTTTAGAACATCATCAGGCTATGAGGGCGCTTTCATTCCGTTCTTTGTGCCTTTTGCCTATCGCTCTCAAGTATCAAGACATTTTTCAAACGTGAGAAAAGTTGGTGCAAATCTGCACGGTGATTTTAAATATATAAACTATGATTTAGGCGGATACTCATCTGACACATTTTTTCAAGAATTTTTCCCAGGGGCAGAATTTTCAGGCATGTTCAGTTTAAAACCATTGGCTGATAATGAAGAAAAATATGGAAAAATGCTTATTGGTGGAGCGTTTTCAGCGGGTGAGAGAAATTCTGTTGCCTACACTCATTATGGGGCACATTTAAAATATAATTATAAAAAATTCCACACAACTATGGAATACGCTAAAAGTAACGGTTCAAATGGTTCAACAGGGCTTACAAATAATCGTGGTGAGGGCTTTTATGCTACATTAGGATATTTTTTAACACCAAAGGTTGAACTTCTTGCTAGATATGACGAGTTTGACCCAAATATTCAAAATTCTGGAGACAAAAATCGCGAGTACACAGCAGGTGTGAATTATTATATTATGGGGCAGGGTTTAAAGCTTATGTTCAATTACGTTTATGCTCAAAATGACACCAAAATGGATACGCATAAACTAATTTTTGGGACGCAAATTGTCTTATAGTTAAACTTTTAGTGAAACCATTTTTTCTATTGATTGAAGGGCCTTTAGCCTGATTTCTTCTTCAACCGTTATTTCATTTGTTTCATTTTCTAAAACGTATAAAATATCTTCTAAAGAGTTATATTTCATATTATGGCAAACTAATTTGTTTGAAATTAAGATAAATTCTTTTTCAGGGAAATCGCGCTTTAATCTTTCCACTACGCCAATTTCAGTCCCTATTAAAAATGTTTTTTTGTTGCTTTTTTCGCAATATTGCATAATTTGAGTTGTCGAACCCACATAATCCGCCAGACGAACAACCTCTTGATGAGATTCTGGATGAATAAGAACAGGAGCCTCAGGATAGACAATTTTCATTTTTTGAACATCTTCTGGAGTCATTCTCAAATGAGTAGGGCAATATCCGTTGTATGAGATGATTTCAACGTCTTTTAAATTTCTTTGAACCCAAGAGCCTAAATAGCAGTCTGGAGCGAAAAGAACTTTTTTAGCATTTAATGAGCGAACAACATCAATAGCGTTAGCACTTGTGCAACAAATATCAGTGTGTGCTTTTACTTCAGCTGTTGAATTCACATAGCACACTAAAGGCGCATCAGGATGTTGAGCTTTAAATTCTTGAACTTGCTTGCCATCAATCATATTTGCCATTTGACAGCCAGAATTCATATTTGGAAGTAAAACTTTTTTCTCTGGAGATAAAATTTTAGCTGTTTCTGCCATAAAATATACGCCAGCAAAAACGATAATATCAGCGTCAGTCTTCGCCGCAAGTTTTGATAACCCTAAAGAATCCCCGACAAAATCCGCCACTTCATCAATTTCAACATTTTGATAGCTGTGAGCCAATATGACAGCGTTTTTCTCTTTTTTTAGCTTATTAATTTTTTGAATAATTTCTTGCATTGTGATTATTATACCAAAAAAATTTAAATCAATTCGTGTTTAAAAACTTTTTCTCCATTAGCATATGGAGCGACAGTTTGATTTGTGCCGTGTAATTTATATTTATAAATTGTGAGCCCATCAAGTCCAACAGGGCCTCTTGCATGCGTTTTGTTTGTTGATATGCCAACTTCAGCACCAAAACCGTATCTAAAGCCATCAGAAAAGCGTGTAGAACAGTTGTGATAAACGCTTGAACTATCAACTAAATCCATAAACTTTTTGGCGTTTGTTTCATCAGTTGTTAAAATCGAATCAGTATGACCTGAACCGTATTTGTTAATGTGTGAAATTGCCTCTTCAAGGCTATTTACAACCTTTAAGCTAAGAATTTTTTCGCCATATTCTGTTGAATAATTTTCTGGGTTTTCAATAATTTTAACATCGGCTTCAACTAATGCTTTTTTTAATTCTTCAATGTCTTTAAAATCTTTATGTACAAGAATTGTTTCAACAGCATTGCACGCACTTGGATATTGAGTTTTAGAATCAATACAAATTTCTTTTGCGTTTTTAATGTCAGCACTCTTGTCTACAAAAATATGGCAAATGCCACTAGCATGCCCTAGTACTGGGATTTTTGTGTTTTCTTGAATGTATTTTACAAGCTCATTTGAACCGCGAGGAATAATTAAATTAATATATTCATCCTGTTTTAATAATTCTTTAATGTCTTCTCTTGAGAATACAAGATTTATGGCGTTTTTTGGGAAGAAATCAAGAGAATTAAGCGCTTCATTAATTATTTCTTCAATTTTTGCGTTTGTATTATTTGATTCTCTTCCGCCTTTTAAGATAACAGCATTAGCAGATTTTAAACTAAGGGCTGCAATTTGAGAAATAACATCTGGACGAGCTTCAAAAATTACCGCTATCACTCCAATTGGAGAAGATATTTTTTTAAGAGTTAACCCATCATCAAGTTTTTTTGTCCAAAACACAGTGTTCACTGGGTCTTCAAGCTTTATTACATCATAAATGCCTTGAATCATATCTCTCATTTTATTTGCATCAAGCTTTAATCTATTATAGGTTGAAGAAGATATGTCTTTAGATTCCACAAGAACTTTCGCCTCTTTAAGGTCTTTTTCATTTGCCTCAAAAATTTCTTCTTGTCTTTTTTCAATATTTTTTACAACAGTTTCAAGAGCTTGGTTTTTTTGTTCATTTGTAAGGCTTAAAAGCTCTCTTGAAGCGTCTTTTGCTAGTTTTGAAATTTCTATAACATTTAGCATACTAATTCCTTTTATAAAATTACTAAATTATCTTTAATAACTACATCATCATCTATTTTATAGCCTAAAATCTTTTCTATTTCAGAAGATTTTGCGCCCATAATTTTTTTGCAATCGTCATAATCATAATTTACTATGGCACGAGCAAACTCATTTTCTTTTTCATCAACAATAGATATGATTTCGCCTTTTTTAAATTCACCTATAACTTTTGTTATGCCGACAGATAATAAGCTTTTTTGTTTTTCAATAATGGCTTCTTTAGCGCCATCATTTACAACTAATTTGCCCATAACGTTTGTAGCAAAGGCTATCCAGCGTTTTTTATGAGAAAGATTTTGCGTTGGCAAAAACAAAGTTCCAACATTTTCTTTTTCAAAGATGTCTTTTAATATTTGGTGTTTTTTACCATTAACAATCATCGCATATAAGCCAGAGTTTGTTACAACCTTGGCTGCCATAAGTTTTGTTACCATGCCCCCTCTGCCACCACAACTAGCACCAGATGCCAGTTTTTCAATTTTCGAGGTAACACGCTCCACCACATCAATTTTTACGGCGTCATCGTGTTCTTTTGGGTTCTTATCATATAAGCCATTAATGTCAGACACCATTACAAGTAAGTCAGCATCAAGCTTTGAAGCCACTATTGATGATAGTTTATCATTGTCAGAAAAACATACATTTTCAAGCTCTGACGGTGATACGGCATCATTTTGATTAATTATTGGAATCACGCCAAGCTCTAGCAATTTTGATAATGTATTAGACAAGCTTAAATATTTTTTCCTATTAGAGAAATCTTCTTCAGTAAGCAATATCTGCGCCACTTTGATGTTATATTTATCAAAACCGTCTTGCCAAATTGACATTAAAACTTGTTGTCCAACACTTGCTGCTGCTTGTTTTAAAATGGTTGAAGCGCTTGTGTTTATGTTTAGTTTTTTAGCTCCAAGTCCAACAGCACCAGATGTTATAATTAAAACTTCTTTGCCTTTTTTGTGCAATGATGAAATGTCTTCAATAAAAGAGTATAGTCTTGTAAGAGAAATTTCGCCATCGTCATTTCTTAAAATATTTGTTCCAAATTTAAAGACTACCCTTTTAGATTCTTGCATCATTTCATTTTAAATCCTATTAAAAGAGAAATTTCTGTGTGCTCAAGATCCATTGAACTTGCAAGAATTTCATTTGTAACGGCACCTCTGAATGTTGCAACACCAGAAGACAATGAAGTGTTTTCTTTAAGTGCTACAAACATGCCCTGCTCACCAATTTGTTTAATGTAAGGTAATATCGCATATGAAAAAGCGTAAGAAGCTGTTTTTGGTACAAAACTAGGGATGTTTGGAATGGCACAGTGGATGATTCCAAATTTTTCAAAAACAGGATTTTCTAAAGTTGTTATTCTGTCTATCGTTTCTACGTTTCCACCTTGATCGATTGACACATCTATAATTACTGAGCCTTTTTTCATAGATTGAACCATATCGGCCGTTACAATCTTAGGCGCACGAGAGTTTCTTGAATGCACAGTTGTGATTAATAAATCCGCATCTTTTACTTGTTGCGCTACGGTAACTGGGTTTGAATAATATGTTTTAATATCGCCACCAAAGAACATATCAAGAACGGACATTCTTCTGTTGTTGATATCCAAAACTGTAACATCAGCACCCATCGAATGTGCTATCTTGGCAGCATTTGAACCAGATACGCCACCACCTAGAATTACAACTTTAGCTGGTGCTACCCCTGGGACTCCACCTAATAATAAGCCAGAACCGCCATTTTGTTTTTCTAAAAATCTAGCACCAAGCTGAACGCTCATTCTGCCTGCTACTTCTGACATTGGGCGAAGCAAAGGCAATTCATCATGGTTGCCTTCAATAGTTTCAGCTGCAATAGCGCAGACTTTCTTTTTAAGCAATTCTTTTGTAAGCTCTTCTTCAATAGCCAAATGCATATAAGAGAATATTACAAGATCTTCTCTAAAGTATTGGTACTCGCACTTTTGTGGTTCTTTTACTTTTACAACAACTCTTGAATTATCCCATAATTCTTTTGCGTCTTGAACAATTCTGGCACCCGCTTTAATGTATTGATCATCATCAAAGCCTGATAAAAGTCCAGCATTTGACTGTACAAGAATTGTCATTCCGTCTTGTACAAGCATGTTGACTGAATCTGGAGTAAGGGCTACTCTTGTTTCGCCTTCTTTAAGTTCCTTAGGAATACCAAAATTTGCTTTCATAAAAACCTCTTTACAGTGCTTTTTCTTTTAATTTTTCTTGTGCTAGTTCAATTTCATCAATGATTAATGTAATAGCTTCAACCTTGTTGCTAGCACCGATTACAGGACGACCCACAACCATAAAGTCTACTCCACATAAAATTGCATCAGTCGGAGTAACAACGCGAACTTGATCATCAACAACAGACCAAGTAGGGCGAATTGCAGGGCATACAATGATGAATTCTTCACCACAAGTTTTTCTAATGGCACAAACTTCACTGGCTGATGCCACAACACCATCTAGTCCTGCTTCTTGAGCCACAAGAGCCAAATGTGATACATATTCATCAATATTTAAATTTACGCTTAATTCTTGATTTAAAGTTTTTTGTCCAAAGCTTGATAGCAGCGTTACACCAAGAATTGTAGGTTTTTGTTTTTCAAATTTTTTCGCGACTTCTTTGCACAATCTCACAGTTGCAGATAGCATTTTTGAGCCACCTTTAATGTGCAAATCAAAGAAATCAATATTATTTTTAACTAAATTAGCGCTAGCTTTAGCTACCGTGTTTGGAATGTCGTGGAATTTAGCGTCAAAGAAAACTTTGCCCCCTTCTTCCATAATCATTTTTACAGATTCATACCCACAAACACTGTATAATTGAAGGCCCACTTTAAAATAGCCAACATAATCTTTAAGCTCTTTTACAAGCTCTCTTGCTTCTTCAAGTGAATCAACATCAAGAGCTAAGATAATTCTATCAACTGCGTTTTGTGGTTTTTGTATGGCCATTTATTTTACCTTGCATTCCGCTTAACTTTGTTTTTTTAGATTAAAAGAGCCCATATATTAGGCTCTTTTAAAATGGTACCCCCAAGGGAATTCGAATCCCTGTCTACACCGTGAAAGGGTGTTGTCCTAGGCCTCTAGACGATGGGGGCTTAAGACTTATTTTTTCTCGCCGTAAACAAATAAACCAATTATGTCATTTAATTTGTTTAATTGTTTTTGGTAGTTTTGACTTTGTTTTTCAAGATTACGGATGTTTGTTTTGTATTCTTGAATTGTATAGCTGCAATCTTTAATTGAGCTGTTTAGACAATCTCTTACACGTTGAGCATCTTGTAAAACACTCTTCATTGGAATGCCGATTGCTTCGATTGTTTGACGAATAATTAACGCACCAGTTTGTCTTGGAACGCCAGTTGGAAGTTGGCCAATTAATTTCTTTAAAACATTGATATTATTTGGCATTTCAAACTCTTCTGCTGAATCATCTTCATCTGATTCGATAGATAATTTCATATCAGCTAAGTTTTCTTTTTCTTCTTCTTCATTCACTGAAAAAACTGGATTGTAGTCAGCATTTTCATCTTCTTCAGAATCTTCAAAGTCTGATTCTAAATCTGAATCTTCAGAAGTTCCAAAGTCGAAAGAGCCTGTTTCAGAGTCATCATTTGTTTCATGGTAGTCAATGAACTCGCTAAGGTCTGCGCCTTCTTGTTCATTAAGCATATCCACTTCTTCTTGAATCGCATCTTCTTTAAGAGCTTGCGCTATTTTTTTTCCCATATCTTTTGGCAAATTTTCGTTTTGCAATTCTTGCTCCTTCTCTTTGATAAGTTTTATTTTACCTAAAAAGTAAAATAATTTCAACTTCATAAATATTTTTAAATAAACGCACTTTTTTGTCAAGCATTTGCATCATATTTTATCCCTTGTGAATGAAAAGTTGTCAAATGTGGTATTATATACTTAATTAAGGAGTGCTTATGAAAAACAAATTTAAAGCTTTTACGCTAGCTGAGATTTTAATCTCACTTACAATAATTGGTGTCGTAGCTGCGATTGCCACCCCTGTTATCACATCTAGCATTGGTGATAGAGCAATTATAT
>CAYJMX010000069.1:0-7531 GCA_964371485.1 uncultured Gammaproteobacteria bacterium
GCCAAGAGGTACACCGATGTATGCGTTACCAGATAGATATTTTGTTAATCTTAAAATAACGCCGCCGCCTACGCTCATCATATAATTAGGCCCAATTGTGTCTGTGCCAACGTTTCCAAAGAAACCAGCATCATAAAAAGCTGCCCATTGAATTGAATCATCTATGAAAGCAAGTTTTTCAGGTAAGATTCTGTTTAAGAAAGGTATGTGCGAGCGAAACTCTAAAGAACCGCTTACACCATAATCAGACGACATAAAGCCTTCTTCATAACCACGGATGCTTGAAATACCGCCTAGGAATAATTTTTCAGGTGGATATAAAGCGTTATTAGCCCACTGACCATTAACTTGTGCGATTAACATAGAGCGAGCCGGAAGCATTTGCAACCTTGCGATGTTGGCATTTGCCTTAAAGAATTTATTTGAAGGCAAGCTGCTATCATTAAGATGGTCAAATTCATCAGTTGGGCTAAATATCGGTAAACCAACAGACGCGCCAACGTTTGCAAACCACTTTCCTGTAAAGTCGTCTTTAATATTAGACAAGTTTAATCTTAAAGCTCTTGTGTCATAGCCATAAAAACTAATGTTATCAGGGCCAATTGTTGTATCTGTGTTTCTAATATCTAGTGATAAATCACCATATAATCTATAATTTTCAGTTTTAACAAGTCTTCTTGATAAGCCCCCAAAGAAGTTGTGCGACTTACCTCTGATGTTGAAATCTGCCCATTCTTCACCAAGATGAGAAGAAGAATAAGAATAACCTAAGTTCACTCTTGTTTCATGACGACCTATAGGAGCAGAATAAAACACACCTTGGCTGAAAGAACGATTTGCAAGAGTTGTTGTAGATAATAATTTATCTCCAAACCCTGTTAAATTGTACATACCAGCAA
The DNA here is from genome assembly GCA_964371485.1 of uncultured Gammaproteobacteria bacterium. Taxonomy (GTDB): domain Bacteria; phylum Cyanobacteriota; class Vampirovibrionia; order Gastranaerophilales; family Gastranaerophilaceae; genus CAYJMX01. Next base: position 900 of record CAYJMX010000069.1, read on the forward strand.
AGAATACAGATCTAAATAAGCCAACAGAATCTCTACCTTGGTTGTCAAATCTAAAGTCGAAATCTATTGGAAATCTATCTTCCATTTCTAATTTAAAATCTGTGTGTTCAGCAGATTCTTCGTTATCTTGCATAGAAACTTGTGCTTTCATATAACCTGAAGCGTTAATTTCACGCAGTGTTTCTTGAATGTCTGCAATATTTAAAACCTTATCGGTTTCAATGTTTTTATCTTTTAAAAATGTAGCTCGAACAAATTTGTCCCTTGCCCATTTGTTTCCTTCAAATTCAACTTGGCCATATTTACCTTCAGCGATAATGATTTCAACGTTTCCATCTAAAACTTTTTGCGGTGGAAGATAAGCTACAGTGGAAACATAACCGCGTTTTTGGTAGTACTCTGTAACCATATTGGCGTATTGGATTAAGTCGTTAATAGAAACTTCTTGGCCGATTTTTTCACAAACCAAATCCATCAACTGTTCTTCAGTAAATTCTGTGTTTCCAGTAAATTTGATTTGATTTAAGAAAAACTTTACTTCCTTGTTTGGAAGATTTTCCATATGATCTTTAAATTCTTGGTTTAATTCGATAACTTCTCTACCGCGCTCATGCTCACGAGCGTTTTCACGAACTTTGTGCTCATATTCTTTTAATTGAATCAAGTTGGTTTGATCGATTACACCAGCGTCAAAGTTACCTACGTTAGCCGGCATGTTAACCGTGTTAGCATAGCCTAATTGCGTACTTAGCGCTATACACATTATGGTAGAAAAAAGATTAACCTTTTTAATCTTGTTAATAATCATGATTTTCCTTTAAAAATTTAGGGGGAGTCCCTTTATCATACTTAATTAATAATATACAATGGTGTGGCTATCAATAAATCATATTAATGATTTAGATTTATACAATGTTGTTGCTTCATCAATATACAAAAAGTATAAAAACACAAAAAAATTTTTATTACTACATGTTTAAAAGAAAATTTTCAATTTTTTATGTTTGAGTTACTATAGTGGCATGCCATGCCAATTTTACTTTGGTAAAGTTTTGTAAAATACATGAAAATTATTAGGCAATTTCTGTAATTTTTGAGTTTTGAAAAATAAAGAAGCATAAAAAATAACAACAACAAAAGGGGAATATATGACATTTAATTTTAAAAATGTACTAGCAACAACAGTTCTAGCTTGTTCGCTTGCCATTATGCCAAGCGCTCACGCTAATATTGACGCTAATGCTATGCCAAACATCAATGGCGCTTACGGCGGTTCAGTTAATGTAAATGGCAATCAAATGGACGTTGTAGTAGAAGGATCTAAAGGTTCAGTAGGTCAATTTGACTGGAATAGCTTTGATGTAGGTTCAGACTCTACTGTAAACTTCGGTTTTACTAATCATAACCAAACATCTGTTAACCGTGTAATCGGTAATAACTTATCTCAAATTTATGGTAAATTAACAGACTCTTGTATGAGTGGTGCTAGTTGCGGATATGACGCTACTGGTAAAGTTCTTTTAATCAACCCAAATGGTATGATTTTTGGTGGCGGTTCAACTGTTAACCTAAACTCTTTTACAGCATCTACATTTGATTTAATGGGTGCAAAAAACTTAAAAGATCTTGAAGAAGCTGCTAAATCTGATTACATTAACAATTTAAACGTGACAAACGCTACTTTCATTAAAGATGGCACATTAAAAACAAAAGATGGCGCTGCTATTAACATTTTAGGTTCTCAATTTAACCTAGGACGTTCTTTAGGTTTAGCTGCTGAGAATATCAACATTGACAAAGGTCAAATGCCAGATGGCACTTATGTTAATTCTTTAATTAAAACAAGTAAAATTCCTTATTCATATGATACAAACGGTAACCCTGTTACTATGTCAAATACTAAAATCGTTACAGCTGACGGTGTTACATTCAACTATCAACCAAGCACAGGCTACATTTCAGGTGTAAAATTGCCAAGTTCTTTTGATAATAAAGTTACAAATACAATCTCTGTAAACAATACTACAATCGACACTGGTAACTTATATATGGTAAATGCTGGTGCTAAAGCTGGTTCAGATATCAATATTAAAAATACAATTATTAAAGGTAATAAATTAGTAAGCTATGAAAATGGCGACATCTACATTGCTGGTTTAAATGATATCAATATTGATAACTCTCACTTTGTAGGTTTAAACCACGGTACAACAGCTGAACAATCTGGTTCAAGATTCAACATCGAAGCTGGTAAAAACGTAACTATTACAGATACTACAATGGAAACAGCATACGCTGCTTCTGATGTAATCACATCTGGTTCTAACACTGGCGTTAATGCTAAAAACGGCAACATCTATATTAGTGCAAGAGATGGAAATGCTACAATCACAAATTCAAATCTTCACGCTAAAGGTGACTTATACGTTGTAGCTTCTAAAGATATCAACGCTACAGATTCAGTTTTAAGAGCAAGAAACTATACAACAAACCCAACATATGCTCCAAGTGCTAATGCTTTAGAAAAAAGCATCGTATTAGACGCTGAAAATATCAACCTAGATGGCGTTTATGCTAAATCAACTGATGTAATGATTGTAATAGCTGAAGAAAAATGCTAACATTAAAAACTCAACTTTAAACAATACAAAAAACACTTTAAATATTCTAGCTAAAAATACTTTAATTGAAGATTCAACTCTTTTATACAACGGTTTAAACTTTATTGAAAAGACATTAGATCCAAAAGTAAACAACGTTACAATCAAAGGTAGTACTACAGTTAAAGATTATAGCAATGAAGATGGTATTAAAATCACTACAAACGGCAACTTAACTGTTGATGCGGGTTCATTAAAATCTGCTACAATCTCTGGTACTATTGTAGATGATACTATCACTGATAAAAACAGCGCATTTGATGTAAAAGATGACTATCTAGATGCTAATATCACAATCTCTGAGGCGGTTGATCAAAAGAATATTACTTTAGAATCTACTCAAAACGCAGTTACTATTAAAAATGGTTCAAACATTGCGACTGCTGGCGATATCAACATCATTCAAGCTCTTGAATTCAATTCAAAAGATAACCTAGCTGCTGGTAACACTTTAAGCGCTAAAAACATCTCAATCACTACTAAAAATGCTGATGCTGATATTAACTTCCAACTAGACAATCTAGCAACACTATCTCACAGCGAAAGATTAGCTCTTAATGCAGCGAGAAACAACAACATCACAGGTGGTGCTTATAACGCTTCAAGAGTTGATTTCAACGCTAAAAATAACAACAACATCACAGTTTCTGACCTTGCTTTAACTGATTCAACATTCAGTGGCAAAACAAACAACTTAACTTCAGAAGCTAATGTTAATCTTCAAGACGTTTCAATTAAATCTCAAGATGGCGTTGAAGCAAAAGACACAAAAACAATCATTAATGCTAAAGGCGATTTCACAACTGGTGATAAAGTTCTTAACTTAAACAGCACAAAGTTAATCGCAAATGCTGATAACAACATCAACATCAACCTAGCTGGTGCTAACAACCTACACGCTGGTATTGAAATCAACAACAAATACTCAAGCGATCAATTATCAAACAAAACAGTTACAATTAACGCAGCTGATAATACTCTTGCAATTTCAAGAATCAAAGCTGGTAACTTAAATCTTGATAAAAATGATAAATTCTATGCAGCGCAAACTACGCTAACAGCTGAAGATTTAGCTGGTATCCCATCTGCTCAACACCCAACAGAAAATAGAGCATACATCGAAGTAGCTAACTGGGGTGCTTTCAACCTAGATCCAATGGCAACATTTGATGACTTTGATACTCAACCTGATACATTCACATACACAGATCACTTCGTTGATGGTACTCACCAACTAGCAACTGGAAACGAAATTGATATCTACCAAAAACACTATATTGAATTTAATACAGATAACACAGCTCAAAAATTCTTACTAGTGTATGACAAACCAGTTACTGGTTGTGAGATAATCGATCCGGTTGATCCACCAACAGAAGAACCAGGTGATGACCTATTATTCGGTTCAGATTCTTTAATCAATCAGGTTAAACTACCTCGTCAAATGACTCAAGTTACAAGAACAGCTCCTGTTGCTAACAACACAACAGATCCAACAACTGGTATCTTTAACGCAGCGGCTAGAATTGAACTAGGCGAAGAAGACACAGCTCAAGATGAGCAAGAAGAAAATTCATTAGAAATTTAATTTGATGAAATATAAGAAAAACCCACTTATCTCAAGTGGGTTTTTTTATGTCCTAAAATTCATACATATGATAGTGTTTTTATATTGTTATTTTTGGTATAAAATCATGGTAATGTCAAAGAGGAACCACCTAAAAAAATTTTTTATACCGGTTATGATTTGTTTTTTGAGCTTGCAATTAGTGGCAAGTGCGCAGATACTTAAAGATTGCGAGCAAAGAACTGGTTATGGTGCTGAAAAAATTTATACCCTAGAAAAAAAGCTCTATAGAGAATATGATGATAAAACTATAAGAAAATACATCAACATTTCTAAAAGAAGAGCTACATTTTTTGACATCTTTAAACGCGATGACATTGAAGCAATCGACTCTTTGCGTGCTGCTATGTACTTTATAAAAGATGACAAAGAATCAAGAGAATATGAAAAAACATATAAAAAATTAAATAAATTAATTGAAAAAAATGGCTATCAAACAGACGAGTTTTCTCGCTTAGAGGTTGCAAAAAATCTTTATCTAGAAGGCAGATATTACGCTTCAGCATATGAATTTGAAGAACTTTTAAAAGAGGGAATTGAACCTGTAGTGTGTTATGAGTATCTTGGAGATATTTATGGCGAGATAAAAAAAGACAAAACTTGGCAGATGGATAATTATAATAATGCTATTGAGATTAATCCAAAAAATGCAAAAGTATTATTCAAAAGTGCCAAAGTTTATAGTTATGAAAATAAAAAAGATTTAAGTTTAGAATATTATAATCGCGCAATTAACCTTACTGATGATCCTGATATTTTAAAAGAAGGGATTTCTATTTTCACCCGCGCAGTTAAAAAAAGACCAAGAAGTGCTAATTACCTTGAAACTCTAGGTGCTTTTTATGAAAAATCAGGCGATTATGATAAAACATATGAACTTTATCAAAAGGCGATTTATTTAAACCCTAAAGATGTATTTTTAAAATATAAACTAGGCGCGCTTTTATATGAAACAAAGCAATACCCACAAGCAACACGCATTTTTGACTCTATTTTAAGAGATAATTTGTATGAATCTCAAATTAGAGCGGGTAAAGCAAAAAGCTTGTTCGCCCTTGGGCAAGTGGAAGATGCGATTAACGAGTATCAAGTAATTCTTGCGATATACCCTGAATCAAAACAAGCAAAATATGGCATATATAAAATTTTAAGAGAACAAAATAGCCTTGATTATATAATTGACACTTTCTATCCTCTTAATAAAACATTTGTGCCAGACGCGAAATTCTATGCTGATTTCGCTCAACTTCTTGCCTCTTTTGAAATTTATGAGGATTCAATTGAATTATATAAAAGATCTATTAAAAAAGATGATAAAAACGCAAAAGTATATTTAGAACTGTATGAAATCTATGAATTATTAAACAGGGACAAAGAGGGCTTTGAGCTCATTAAAAAAGCGTATAAAAAACTTCCAGACAACCAAGATATAAAGAATGTTTTTTTTTACTCAACAAAGACACAAAAACAAAAAAAGACTCCCTAGCGCTTGATTATATTAAAAAATTCGACTATAAAAAAGCAATTACAATTTATGAACAAATTGAACCAAAAGATTCTGCTTTATATATTGCCCTTGCAAATTGCTATAAACAAATAAGAAACTATAAAAAAGCTCTTTTAAATTACAATAACGCTTTAAAACTAGATAAAAATAATTCTGATATAAATTACCTGATATCCCTTGTGTACCTTGAACAAAAGGATATCAAAAGCGCAAATAATTACCTTATTGAATCTATAAAACAAAACCCAAATAATTTAAAGGCAATAAAACTTCAGAATTATGTGAAAAATCAAAATGTGGTTAAGGTTCTAAATGAAGCGTATGATTATTATGAAAAAGAGGACTATAAAAAAGCGCTTGAAGTTGCAAACCGTGCCTCTGTAACCTATCCAAATAACGCTCAGGTGTTCTATTATAGAGCGGTTATATTAGAAGCTATGAAAATGTACCCTGAGGCTATTAAGGATTATGAAACTTGTATTAAAATAAATCGTAATTTTACAATAGGCTATTATTCTCTTGCTGTAGCTTATGAAAAATACAACAGAGGGCGTGATGCGCTTGATTATTATGAAAGATATCTATCCTTATATCCAAAGGAAGAAGAGCTTATAAAGCAAGCAGAACAAAAGGTTATTGAACTAGGTAATAAATATTATTAAGGAAAAAACATGACAAAAACGGCTATTATAATCCCAGCTAGATTAAACTCAACAAGACTGGATGCAAAATTATTAAAAAAAGCAAATGGTAAAACGATTATTCAATATGTTTATGAAGCTTGTAAAAAGTCAAAACTAGCACATAGTGTGATTATCGCTACTGATAGCGAACTTAT
>CAYJMX010000070.1:0-7493 GCA_964371485.1 uncultured Gammaproteobacteria bacterium
CGCTTTTAAAAGTTTAATTCTTCCGATTTCTCTTAAATACATTCTTACATGATCATCTATTGAGACTCATCGAGGTGGAGTGACGTCGCTTTCTTGTGGTTCTTCTTCTTTGTTGTCATAAAAGCCCATTGAGCTTGAATCCATAGTTGTTACACCGTGGTTGCTTATGATGTTGCTGATGTTGTCGGTTTCAAGACCAGTGTTATCAAAATAGTTGTCTTCACCAATCATATCAGTATTTTTATCTACTACAGAAATTACTGAATCTTTAGAATTTCTTTTTCTTGTCATTTTTAAAGGGTCTCCATTCTGTTTGTCTCAAACTGTTTAAATATTTCCTGAGAAATTTTTAGTTTCTCAACTTCACTTAGGCTCTTATCTGAGATTTTTGCTCTAAGTGCGTCTTTTTTCAATCTATCATTAATGTTGTTAAGTCTTTCAAATATTTCATTAAGTGCTTGTATATAATTTTCATAATCTAGATTTTCAAACTGGGTTGAAGAAAAAATTTCATCCGAGAGTTTTTTTTGTATGTCGTTATCATTGTAAAACTCGAGAAAAAGTTTTTTTGCTAGTTCATCTGTATTTTTTGTTACATTTATATTGTTTTCTATACACTTTAATATACGTGAATTAGCGTCGCTCTTTGCCTCATAGCCATTTGTAATATGTTTGTAAAAATTTTTTTTCTCAGGTGTGTTTGCAACAAAAGCTAATTTGATTATGTTATTTTCCATCAAGGTGTATCTTGAGTTTAAGTCATTTTTGATTGGACTTGTGTACAAATTGCGCTCCTGTATGCTTTGGGTGTTGTCATTAAAATTGGCTGAGTTTTTACCTTTGGCTTTTTGGACTTGTGCTTTTAAAATTTGCTCATCTAGATTTATTTTAAAAGCCGTGTTTTTAATATAGTCGGCTAATATTACAGGATTTTGAATTTCTGATAATATTTCAACTATCTGAACTACTATATCATTTTTTTGCTGAGGTGTAAAATCTACACTATAGTTTTCTAAAGTTTTGTTTAGCCTGTAATCTAAAAATAGTGGCGCATTTTTAATGTGAGCTATGTATTGTTCTGCGCCAAATTCGCGAATAAATTCATCTGGATCTTTTCCATTTACTTGTGACACTATTCTTATCTCGCAAACGCTATCAGAATTTTCATTATAGCTTGAATCGTATTGCTTAATATCACCCAGATTTGAAAAAATATTTTTAATAACAAGCGCTCCAGCATCTGTCGCTTTTTGTCCAGCGTTATCAGAGTCAAAAGCTAGATATATCTTTCTTGATGGAGAGTATCTTGCAATCAGTTTAATATGCAATGGAGTTAGTGCTGTTCCACAAGATGCCACTGCGTTTTTAACACCTGCAACGTGCGCTGATATTACATCAAAATAGCCTTCCATAACAATAACAGAGTCTTCCTTTTTGATGTGGTCTTTTGCTTGATAAAGCCCGTATAAAACAGAGCTTTTATTGTATATTGTTGAATCAGGAGAGTTTATATATTTTGGGGCTTGATTAGGCAAAATCGCACGTCCACCAAAGGCGATAGTGTTGCCATTAGCGTCTATAATTGGAATCATAATCCTATTTTTAAATCTATCAAGATAATCGCCATTTTTTTCAAACAATAATCCTGCCTTTAAAAGTTCGTCATTTGTATAGTTAAGGTCTTTTAAATGCTTTTTTAAATCAAAATTAGAATTAGGCGCAAGCCCTAGTTCAAAATCTGTTATTGCTGTTTTATTGACCCCTCTTTGCTCTAGATAATCTAGCGCCTTAGGGTTTTTTAAAAGATTAGAACTGTAAAACTTCTTCGCCTCTTGCATAGCGCTATAAAGTCTGTCTTTTTCTTCTTTGTGTTTAGATGCGTCTTTTGAAGCTTTTGGAAGCTCAATACCTAAAATATCAGCTTGCTCTTGAATAACATCTTTAAAATCTTGATTGTTTATTTTCATTAAAAACGCGAGTACATCGCCACCTTCAGAGCATCCGAAGCATTTGAAAATTTGGCGTGATGGAGTAACGACAAAAGATGGGGTTTTTTCATTGTGAAATGGGCAAAGTCCACTGTAGTTGTGACCCGCTTTTTTAAGCACGACATATCTAGATATAACATCTACGATATCTAATCTGTTTTTAATTTGCTCAATTGCATCTTGATAAGTTATGTTTGACATACTTCCTTATGTACGCTGATTGCAAACCTGTCGCTCATTCCTGCGACATAATCGATTGCTTTTTGTTCGTTGTGTATCTCTTTATAGTGCTCAAACAGCTCTTTAACGATCGTTTTGATTTCGTACTCCTGTTCTTTTGTTTTATCACTAAAATACACATTTTTAAACATCCATGCCCTTAAATTGTTTAAAAAATTTACACACTCATCTGACATTTTTATTTTGTTTTGATTTAAACTATTCAAATAAATATCTTGAATAACTTTATTGATTCTTGCTCTTTTGTTGTTGCCAAAATATTCCTCAAACTCATAAGGAATTGCTGTTATCACATTTTCTCTTATGGCATCAGAAATATCGTGGTTTATGTAGGCTATTCTGTCTGCTATTTTTACAATTTGCCCTTCAAGCGTGATAGGGTCAATTGGCCCATTGTGATTTAAAATGCCGTCTTTAACTTCATATGTCAGATTTAAATTCTCAATATGTTCAACAATTCTTATAGCATGTTCGTTGTGCTTAAAGCCACATTTTGCAACTTCATTAAGCGCATCTTCCCCACTATGGCCAAATGGGGCGTGCCCAATGTCATGTCCTAGGGCTATGGCTTCTGTTAAATCAACATTTAGGTTTAAAATTTTAGCTATAGTCTTTGATATCTGATTCACTTCAAGAGTATGGGTAAGCCTTGTTCTTAAATGGTCATTTTCTGGTGTGAAAAACACTTGTGTCTTTCTTTTAAGTCGTCTGAAGGCTTTTGAAGTTATAATTCTATCAAGGTCAGTTTGGAATGCTGTTCTAAAATAGTCATGAAATTCTTCATTTTGCATTCTGCCTTTTGAAAGGTGAGATTTTTGAGCAAATTCTGATAAAGAATCCTCTTTTTCTTCAAGTTGTTTTCTAATAATATCCAGCTTTTGCGTTATTTCCATAAATTTATCTTAACACAAAAAATTTTTATTGTATTTTATTCAATTTTCGTATAAACTAAGAATGGATAAATGTTAGGCAGCTTTGATGAGCAACAATGAATTAATTCAAAATGTATTTTTTCAAATAGATGAAATGGCAAAAGACCCCAACGCCGATTTCAATGGTATTTTTGATGCTCTTAATTCTGAAAATAAGGACACTGAGCTAGTAAAAATGTTCAGAGAGTTCTTAAATAAAGTTAAAACTCCAGCATTTTTAAAAAGATTAATCAGAGAAATTGACAAACATCGTTTCCAAGAAAATCTTGATGATTTAATTGATTTCTTGCTTACTTGCAAACAAGACGATTATGAAGATGTTAATGAGTATGTTAATATAAAAGTTTTATGTGTTAAGGCGATTTCAAACTATAAAAACATAAAGGCTGTTACTCCGCTTTTATATTGCTTAAATGATAAAGACGAAAATTATAAAATGAGATTTGCCGCAGCAGAAGCGCTGGGTAAAATTGGTGATAAAAATGCTGTTGAACCATTGATTGATATCGTGGCTGATGAAAGTGAAAAATCGGTATATTTAAGAGAATCAGCTGCTATAGCGCTTGGTATGATTGGTGATTCTCGCGCGCTAGATGCGTTTGTGGGAATTTTGGAAGCTAAAAAAAGCTTTTTAGATAAATTTACTTTCTTAAAAGAAAGAGTTATTGAATCTTTAAATAAAATTGATTTTTCTGAAGATAGAAGAGTCATAAGAGTATTAAAACAAGCGCTTGATGATGAGTCATCACAAGTGAGAATTAATGCGATAGAATCCTTAATGAATTCTCAAGTATCGACTGCTTCAGATATGATTTTTAAAATGATTTTTGACAATGATCAAGAAGTTAGAAAAAATGCTTTTATAGCACTATATAATATTCAAGGTGAAGAAGCTTTTGATAAGATTTTAAACGATGATAATATTGCAAAATCTTTAAAAGACGAGCTTAATGAGGTGATTGAAGAAATTAATTCTGAGGAATAATTGGAAGATGAATTAAACAGGAGTCATTCTTCTCTCTGGCGGGCTAGATAGCCTCGTTAGCATCCCTCTTGCTCAAAAAATTTGTGATATAAAATTGGCCTTAATTTTCGATTATAATCAACGCGCTAAAGAAGGCGAAATACTGGCTTCAAAAAAAATTGCAGAGCATTATGGCATTGAACATAAAGTTGTCGAGCTTCCTTTTTTGGCGCAAATTTCTAAGTCTGCGCTGAATGATGCAAGTAAAAATGTAGAATTTGATACACTGGGAGAACAGAGTGCTAAAGCTGTATGGGTGCCAAATCGAAATGGCTTATTTGTAAATATAGCGGCCTCATATGCCGATTCTTTTGGATATGATTTTATAATAATTGGTGCTAATAAAGAAGAAGCACAAACTTTTCCAGATAATGGCTTAGAGTTTTTAAATAGGGCGGATAGCTTTTTTGAATACTCTACAATGAAACAGCCAAAAGTTTTGGCGCCACTTAAAGATATGGAAAAATTTGAAATTATTAATTGTGCGATTGAAAATAACGTGCCCCTTAACTTGTTAAAAAGCTGTTATAAGCATAATGCACAGAACCCAAATGCCCATTGTGGTGTGTGTGAATCTTGTAAAAGATTAAAAATGGCTATTTTAAAATCTTCAAATAAAGACTTGAACAAACTGTTCTTTTAATGCTATTATTGATTTTATGGAAATGAAAACGAAATTTATTAAAAAAGAAATTAGATACACAGGCGAACAATTGCGTCCGCACTGGATTTATACTAGTTTCAAAATTTGTGGTGATGCTATTGTCGCATTTTGTGGAAAAGTAGCAGTAGGACTTGATGAGATGGTTGATTTAGAAGATGTTATAAATTCTGAATCTATATCGTCAAATAAAATGCTAAACTTTATTATTGAATGCTTTGATTGTACGCTTTCTGAGATGATCTATCGTCAAAGACTTTTTATGTGCATTATTAAAGAAGTTCTTGAAGGTAGAGGGAAAAAAATCACAAGAGATGGTGATGATTTATTCTATAAAAAAAGAAAATTATCAGTATCTATTGCAACAAAATCTATCACATCAACACTTGTGCATACCGCTTTAAATATCGAACTTGGCGGGGCGCCAATTGAAATTTCTTCTTTAAATGAGATGGGAATTGAAGATATTGAAGATTTTGCCAATGAAGTTATGAAAGCTTTTAAGCGTGAAGTTGAAGATGTCAAAGTAGCAAATTGTAAAGTAAGAGGAGTGTTCTAGGTGAACAACAACTCTCCTGATTATCTCAGTTACAAAAAAAGCAAAATGAATAATAAAGTTGTGATGAATAAAAAGAGCTCTAAGTTCAAAATTTCGGCATGGATTTTTCTTATAACTTTTGCTTTGATTTTTGCTTTTGTTGTTCAAGTTGTTAGAAAATATTCCACCAAAATTGATATAGAATACGGAAGAAATCAATCAGAACTCTCTTCTTATGAGAACCAAGATGTATTTTCTGATTCAAATACTGATAACAGAAAACGCAAAATTGATAATAGGCTTAGACAAATTCAACTAGAAGAAAATGCACCGAGTGAGTCAAAGATTTCAAAAAGTGATAAGAAGGCAGATGAAGTTATTGATAAAGCTCATTTTGATAAAATTATAAACACTCCACTGCCTGAAACAAAAACAAAACCACAACCAGTGAGCGCGCCAACGCCTTCTGCTAGTGCTTCTGCTCCAACACCTGCGCTTAGCGCCCCAATGCCTAATCTTGCAACAAATGTGCAACAGCAAAGTGCTGTAAGTGCGCAAATCACAGCTGACACTAAAGATGGTGAAATTGTATACTCTAAAGTGTTAATTGGAAAATATCCAACATTTGATAAAGCAAGAGAAGCACAATCTTCTGTAAGGTCCTTAAATCAAGGAGCTACTCCTTTTGTAAGAAAGGTTGGAGATATATATTCTCTTCAAGTAGGTTCGTTTGAAAGTTTAAACGCTGCAAGAAATATCGCCGCTAAATATAGGGCTGAAAAATATGATGTTTGGATTTACCAGCAATAAAATTTAATATATGTCTTGATTTATTAAATTTTTGATTTAGTATTAAAGTAAGATAATCATCAAGAAAGGATGAAAAAGATGTCAATTGAATGCGCAATTTGCAAAAAAAGATCTATAAAAGCTGCGAAGATTTCTTTCTCTCATAAGCAACACGTATATAGACAACAACCAAACTTACACCCAGTTAAAGCTAACATTAACGGTGTAGTTAAAAGAGTTAAAGTTTGTACTTCTTGTATCAGAGCTGGAAAAGTTCAAAAAGTAGTTTAAATCTTTTTTAAAAACAAATTATAAAAATGACCCAAATTATATGGGTCATTTTTTTGTAAAAAATTAATAAATAAAAAACTAGTTAAGTTTAAAATAGCCAACAATAACATCTTTAATTTGTTCAAAGTTGTTAATGGCTACAACGACAATGATTGAAACAATAAGGCCTAAGACAGTTTTTGAGAAGTCTTTTAATACGTGCTTATAGACTTTTTTCGCTGTTTCAAATCTTAATCTGTTATACATTGCTATTTCACGACCAGCAAGTAAACCTATAAACACCCACGTTGTTGACATTGGGATGTTGTTCACCTTGTGGAAATATAGCAATATAAACGCGTACACAAGGTCAATTATAGTAGCAGAGCGGATGTCTTGCGTGTTTGTTTTAAGTTTAACAATATTTTGTATCTCGCCACCTCTTTTGTATGCTACCCAACCTAAGAACAATAAGAACATGCTTAATGAGCCTACCATTTGCCAGAAATCAAGCTTTCTTGGAAGATATACAAACAAGTTTGCAGCATCTTGCATAAGCCATTGTGACCACAAGAACGCCGTTGCTGACCATTTTGCAATGTGCCACCATTTTGAAATTTTGGCATCTTGAGAATATAAAAATTTCTTTTCTAATGGTCTTGAGATTATTAAATACAATATTAATGACACCGCGAAAGATAACACATATCCAAGTAGTGATTTAGCAAGCATTAAACCGATAACAGTAGAAGAGGAGAATACGCTTAATAATAAAAATGTGGTTGAAGCCGGCATGCCTTTTCTTGTTAAGAAAATAAGAATAAGAGGCGGTAACATATGATACCATTGAAGATCGCCGTTAAATGGAATTCTCTCTAGCCTGCCAAATGACATATCGCCATCGTTGATATACCAGCCAGTGGCGAATGTTACAAGCAAAACGCTCCCAGCGAAAAGCCAAATTACCCAAGCGGGTTTATCCTTGTTGGAGCTTAAAAAAGTCCCAAGAGTTTGTATAACATCATTAGAAACACAAGAAAAAAGCGCTAGG
>CAYJMX010000071.1:0-7427 GCA_964371485.1 uncultured Gammaproteobacteria bacterium
TCTTGATCCATCTCATTAGAGTTAGTTTCGGTTTTTGACACAAGCTGTTGTTGTTGAGCCGTGTATGACTGCATTTGATTTATCTGTGATTGAATACTATCCATTTTACCTCCCTAATTATAAATTGTAGCTAATTTTGCCGCCCATTGTATTAATTTGCGCCATTGTGTTATTAGCTTCATTTGAAATACCTTCAGCCTCATCTATGTGGCCTTGGTTATCTGCTACAAAAGCTCTTCGACCGTTGAACTCTTGGTTGTTGTTATTTTGTTTTGTTGAATTTTCTTGATTATCTGAATTTGTATTGTCTTTATTTGAAGAATTATTATCCGCCAAGTTTGATTGAGCATTTTGTTCAACCGTTTTTACTTGCATCCCTTGAACATTAACCCCTTGAGCCACAAGTTGTTGTTTTAAAGTGTCCATAGATTTATCTAAAAGCTCTTTTACTTGAGGGTTTTGAGCGATAATGTTAGTTGTTAACCCGCCATTACCCTGTACTAGTTCAATTGTCACCCTTCCAAGTTCTTGAGGTCTTAAATTAAGCACTATTCTTGTTTGAGAACCATCTTTTAACTGATCCATTTTAGACCCTATTTGATTTAGTACATCAGAAGAATTCATCTCTTTAACAGCCATATTTATGTTTGTAGCTTTTAAAGTGCTTGTGTTTTGAGCAGCTTTATCTAAAGTAAAAGCAGGCAATGTTTCAGCATCAGCTGTATTTTCAATCGCCAATTTTACAACAGTATCAGATGCGCTAGTAAAGTTTTGATTATTTGAATTTGAATCAGCTGACGATTGCATAATTTCTTCCACTGTTAATTCCATATCATCAACAACTTTTTGAGAAATTTCAGTGTCACTATTTGTATTTTTAATCATTTGAGATTCTTCAACAGCCTCTGATGCCATAACGCTTGTTTGAGTTTCACCAACAACATCACTGGCGTTATTGTTTTGAACCATTGGGTTATTATTTTTCTCTTTAACTTCTAGCGTTAAAGCCTTATCAGCATCACTCATCTCGCTTTCTTTTTTAGCTTCAGCTTCAGTTTTCATGTTGTTGCCGTTTAAATCTTGTGCGATTTGATCGATTAATTTGTTTAATTCTTTAGCCTCTAAGTCTTTAGGATTTTGTGAAACAAGCCTATCAGATAGTTGAGCTAATAAATTTTGAGTATTCTCAGACACGGCAATTTGAGAATTTTCAATCTGTATATTCAACTGTTCTAAAATAGCTGATAACTCGCTTGCTATAGCAGGGTCTAATTGCCCATTTGTAGCAGTTTCAAGGAGTTGATTAATTTGATTTATAATATCTAGTACCACTTCATTTGAAGCAACATTCAAGGTATCAATATTCTCCACGGTTTGCCTAATTGTAGAAACGGCCTCTTGAACTTGAATATTCTCAACCGTGTTTGTATCAGTTGAATTTGAAACAACGTTATTTTTAATTACTTCATTGTCGCTTGTGATATTCACTTTTGAAGTATCATTTTTAGATTTTGAATTACTAGTACTTGTATTAGAATTACTCTCTTGGCGGCTTGAGTTGTTGCTAACTGGATTTTCCATAGCTTTTGAAAATTCTCTTACTTTGTCTTGAGTAATTACATTGCTAGGTGTTGAAGACTGTTCTTCAACATTTTGAGTGTAATTTCCTAATGATATTAAATTTTGCATTTTTCCCCGCTAGTTTATTAACTATATTGCTTTTTTGTACCTTGAAGTTGTGATGTCATCTAGTTCTTTTATTTGTGCTTGATTAAACTCATATAAATAATCTTGATACTGTTTTTCTTTCAATTTTTCTAAGATTTTTACCTGTTTATAAGCCTCATTAACCTCTTGTTGTTGAGCTGATAGCTGAATTTCAGTTCTTTTAATAATTTCTTCTTGAGTTCTTATGTCACCCACTAGTTGTTCAATGTAGTTTTTAAAATTATTAATAAGCTGAATGTCTAGATTAGACTCGTTTACACTAATGTCAAAACTCTTTTGAGATTGGTCTTTTTTTTCAATCATATCTTTTAAAATAAGCTTTTGCGATTCTAAAGTAGATATAATAGAAGCCAGTTTAAGCCTTTCATCTTCTAGATGTTTTTCCCTTAAATTAAGCACACTTTGTGCTCTAAATTTAAACCTCCTCAAATTTGTCCCCATTTTTATCTGTGTATATTAAAAGAATACTTTATGTAAGAATTCTCATCATCATCTATATTGAGGAAAAAATTTAGTTAAAAGGGAAAAAAATACACCATATTAATGAGAAGTTGCATAAAATAAGAAGCCAATTAATAAATCAGCAAGTAATATATAAATTGTACACAAAATAGCAGACTTTGTTGTTGAAATGCCAACGTTTTTAGCCCCACCTTGTGTGTTATATCCAACCGTAGCGCACACTGTAGCAATTATTACTCCAAATAATAGTCCCTTTAAAATACTTACATAAATGTCTTTAGCACTTAGCATTAACCAAACAGAGTTGAAATATCGATTAGGATGCAGGCCAATAGTGCCATAAGCAACAAGCATGCCCCCCATTATACCTATGAATTCAGCCAATAACACTATGCACATAACTGAAAAACCGCTCGCTACAATTCTTGGCGCGAAATAATATCCAATAGGGCTTACTTTTAAAACTTTCATAGCATCTACTTGCGATGTTACTTTCATATTGGCTATCTGCGCACAAATTGCCGTTCCAGCACGAGCACCAATGGCAAGAGCCGCAAACCCTGGGGCGATTTCGCGAATGAGCGCTACAGCTAGAAAACCACCAATATAACTATCCGCGCCTGACATTAAGAACTGTTTTGAAACTTGAAGCGCAATAACAGCAGATGCTATAAAAACTATCATCATAGATATTCCTATAGAATCAAAACCTATTCTTGCAGCTTGCTCCATAACACTTTTAAACGCCAAAGAACCAGAGAAAGTGTATCTCATTGCTTCAAAGAAATTTTGCACACATTGCCCCAGAAGAACAATGCCAAATTTCTCTGTTAATCTTGTGTTTGTAGTTGGATTAGTCATAAATTGGTGTGCACCAGTGCTTGTATTTATCTACCTTGCCTCTAACTATATCATAATATAGTGCTTGAATTTTCTTTGTAACTTCGCCTGTTGAGCCATTTCCAATAGGACGATTGTCGATTGAACCGATTGACGCCACTTGAGCACCTGTTCCACAGAAGAAAGCTTCATCGCTTATGTATAATTCTGTTCTATCCACTTCACGCTCCACAACCTCAAGCCCTAGTTCTTCTTTAACTATTTCCATAATTGTGTTTCTAGTTATACCTACTAAAATGTTGCTTGATTGTGGAGTTGTAACAACTGTGTTTCCTTGAACTAAAAATAGATTCATAGCAGAACCTTCAGCTATATGTCCATTTGAGCTCATTGAAATAGCATCATCAAAACCAGCCAACTTCGCATCTGTAATCATAAGAGCGGTATTAGCGTACGCCCCTGTAATTTTAGCCCTTGGCGGAATTGTGTTGTCTTCTAGTCTATGCCAGTTTGAAACACAAATTTTAAGAGGTTTTTCCTCACCAAAATAGTTTCCAAGTTTTAAAGTGAAAATTAAACTAGCGTCTTCATTATCACAAAGCCCTGGGCCAATTTTTAATGCACTTTTATAGACTTGTGGTCTAATATAGCAATCTTCTTGATAGTTGTTCTTTTTTAAAAGCTCTTTTGTAATTTCAAGATATTTTTCAACAGAATAAATTGGATCTAGATGCATTATTTTGCAACTGTTTACAATTCTTTCATAATGTTCTTTCATTTTAAAAACATACATTTGATTCTCATCAGGATTATAATATCCTCTTATTCCTTCAAAAACAGAGGTTCCATATAAGAAAGCATGGGTCCTTACAGGTATCATAGCCTTTTGTGCTTCAACAAATTCACCATTTAAAAAATAATATTCTTGACCCATTTAATATCTCCAAATTAATCTACATGTTAATTATACGAAAAATATTTTAAAATTTGCTAGATTTTTAAGATATATTTATATTAAAATTATAAAATGCTTATCTTAAACATAATTTTAATAACCACAGTTTTATATCTTATCTTCTATGCGATATACTCTATTACCTTAAACATCAAGGCGTATAGCGCAAATGAATATTTAGATGATGTAAAAACAGTGCTTAGAGGCAAGAATAAATTAAACAAATTGTGTGTTTTAATTTTTGCGGGCGCTAATGATAAAAAGCTTTATGATTTACTTAAAGTTTTAAGTTTTCAAAATTATCCAAAAGATTTTTATGAAGTTCATGTAATTTATAAAAAAGATAGCGAAATTGAACCTATGCCACAAGGCGGGTATGATGCCAAAATTCACATCATTGAAAATCCTGATTATTTTTCAAAAGATAAAGCGCTATCAATTTTTATTGATAAAACCATTAAAGACAACGATTTTGACGCTTTTGTTTTCTTGGGGCCAGATAGAATTATTGATGAACATTATTTATATAGTGTAAATCTACATGTTGAACCAAGCACGGTTACAACGGGCGAATTATCTGTAATTTCAAGCACAAATAACTTCACTTCACAATTTAAAGCGCAAATTTTAAAAGCATATATAAAATGTCAAAATAAAATTCAAAATCTAGCAAGAACAATGTTTGAAATGGCAACAATAATTGATGGCTCTAATTGCGTTATTGCTTCTGACATTTTGCAAAAAGTTGGAAAAGTTTGTTTTGAAACCAAAAATGACGCACTTAAATTTTCGCTGTTTTTAGCTTCAAACTCTATAAAACCAGTGTATACTCCATTTATTAGAACAAAAGTAGACATTAATGACTATGACGCTTCTAATCCTTCAATTTGGCAAAAATTAAACATGTTTAAATATTATCTTCCAATTATTTTCTCTAAACCAAGGGCATTTAAGGAATTTGTATTTTATACTTTAAAGCCAGATGTAACAGGCATTTTCGTTGCATATTTCTTTGCGTTTTACTGCTCTTTAAAATTCTACTCTTTCTTTGAATTGAAATTCGTTTTCCACATCGGGGTATTATTGGCTATTAACTTCTTAATTGGAGTATTTGCCTCAAAGCTTAATTTAAGAGAACTTATTTATCTTTTAATGTATCCGGCCTTTATTGTGTGGCAAAGGGTTAAAATTTTCACTAAAAAGATTTCTTTAATTTGGATTGAAAATAGAATTTATGAAGATGAAAATACAAACAGCGCAACTGTTAACACTCTTGTATTTGATGGCAAAAGCGACCAACTGTGTAAACTGTTTTTAGTTTCAGAAGATGGCATGAGAAAAGTTGTGTTTGAATTGAACAAAAAACAAATCTCATCAGATTCTTGTATCAGAATGTGCGATGCTATGACAAGCCTATCTGGCAAATTAAAATTAAAAGGTTTTACTTTAAAAATCTGCCAAAACTGCGCTAATTTTAACTCATCAGTTGATGGCTCGCTTGATCTATTAAAAGGTGAATGCCAAGCAGCAGCTGAAGTTGGGCAAAATTCTCAAACTTTAATTTGGAACACTTGTAGAAATTTTAAATAAAAAAAGACCGCCTATTTAATTTAAGGCGGACTTTTTAAATTTTACGTCAAGCTTCGCTTGTTTAGTTTTTTAAAGCTCTGAACTCACTTGCACTTCTTACTATTTCTTTTGAAATAGAGTTTCTGTTTGCAACTGTTGCAACGATGTTACGGATTGTAGCCATCATTTCAATTTGAGTATCGAGTTTGTTTACTGCTGATCCGACGCCAACTGCTGAAGCACCTGCAGCGAAAGCTAATGGTGTAGTATGAGCGCTGATTCCTGAAGCTGACATAATTGGAATAGACACTTGACGAGATAACTCTAGAGTGTTACCAATTGTTGCTTGAGCAGTTTCAAGAAGAGCTTTTGCACCAATAGTTTTAATGTTTTGAGGTTTCATTCCTTCTGTTTGAATTAAGTCAACCCCAATGTATTCTAGCTTTTTAGCTAATTCGATTTGTTCGCTTATGTCGATGTTTCCTGGAACAGTAACACAAACGAATGTATTTTTATTTTCAACTAAGCTCATAGTTTCTAAAGTGATTTCATACACCTCTTCCGCACTAAAGCTTGTGCCGTTTTTATATAAAGCATCAAAGTTGCCGATTTCAATAGCATCAGCACCCCAGCTTACAGCTTTTGCAAGGTTGAATGGGTGAATTGATGATACAAAAATTGGTAATGACGTGTGTTTTTTAGCAACATCAAATACTTTTTTATCACATGCAATATCAACCGCTGAAGCTAAACTCATTTGAGCTGCACTTACAACTTTTTTTACTTTTTCTAAATCATAATTATCGATACCCGTGATGACCTTAATAGCCCTTTTTTCTCTTAGGTGTCTTTTGAATACTTCTATGTTTCTCATTTTGTTTCCTTTCCTAAAAAGCACTTGAATTGTATCATCATATAATACATTAGGCAATGAAAAAATACATCTAATAGTTTATCTTCACTTATACCAATAGCACATATGGGGTGGTACATGTATAGAAAAACAATTATTTATAAATTATTGCCTATTTTATTTTTCATGTTAACTTTTGTTAATATGCAAAATTGCGCACACGCTTACAGCGCTTCAAAGGGCGAGGAGAATGTTAATGTTTATCTCTATGAAAAGATAACTCCATCTATTGTAGCTATTGACGCGGATTTAACCCAAGGGGTATCATCGGGCACGGGGTGCGTTATAGACCCATCTGGAATTATCCTTACAAGTTCTCATGTCATTACAAATTCAAATAATATTATTGTAACAACTCAAAGTGGAAGAACCTATAAGGCAGATGTGTTGGCGGTTTTAAGAGATAAAAACGATTTAGCATTGATTAAAATTGAACCACAAGAAAGATTGGATATTATAAAATTAGGAAACTCTGAAACTATAAAGGTTGGGCAAAAAGTTTTGGCTATTGGCAATCCATTTGGCTTCAGGGGGACGCTTACAACGGGTATTATATCTAGAATAGACTATCAGAGGAAAAAAATACAAACAGACGCTGCAATCAATCCTGGCTGTTCTGGTGGGCCACTTTTAAATTTAAATGGTGAAGTGATTGGAATTAATCAATCTATTTATAACCCTGATAATAATAGGTCTAATATCGGCATTGGTTTTGCTGTTCCAGTTAATTATGCTAAGGATTTTATTCAGAGTTCGAAATAAATAACTTGAAAAGAGTTCTTGAGCGTGTATTATTTTAGTATTGAAAAGTAAATATGAAAAGTAAATATGCGCCCATAGCTCAGCTGGATAGAGTGTTTGGCTACGAACCAAAAGGTCGGGAGTTCGAATCTCTCTGGGCGCGCCATTTAAAAGAGCCTTCAGGGGCTCTTTTTGCTTGCCTGAGAGATTACATCTAGC